>NZ_JBEYER010000009.1:0-97212 GCF_040634005.1 Micromonospora sp. NPDC007271 | reverse complement strand
CGGATCGTGTCCGATCGGAACCCGGATGGAATGCTCGACGGTAGCCCGGCCGAAGGCCGACCTGCCCGGTTGTTCAGCATCGGCTGACGCATGCAGGACGTACGCTCATGCCGCGATACGCGCTACGCAGCGTCACGCCGAGCTGGCCCGGTGGCCTTCCGGACCTGTCGAGATCCGTGCGCCAATCCGCCCATGACATCGGGCGAGCGCCTTTGACCGTCGCCGAGCCGCGGGGCTGATGAGCCGCGGACTCGACGCCTCCGAACCGTTAGACCCATCGCAACACGCGGGCCACGCGCCGTTCGGGCCGGGATCTTGGCGGGAGATCCCTCATCACCGCGCCTACGGAGCCCCCCGACGCGACAGCTTGTCCAGGTCGCGCACGCAGAAACCGTGGTGTTGCCATTCCTCGTTGAGCACAGTGCCGAGGCATTGCCGCACGCGCCGGCCCTTGGCATACGGGGGCCATCTGTCGTCGTCCGGCACCGGCGCGGGCTTTGCGAGCTGCTCGGGTGTGACCTCGGCCAGCCACGCCTCAATCTCCGACGCCTGCCGATCGCGCACGGTTAGCACTTCGTCGAGACCCGGCCGGGCGGACCTGTCCAGCCCCAGCCCCTCCTGATCCGGCACGAACGGAGATGCCAGTCCCATCGCCGTGAACGGCTCGGTCAGCCCGAGTACGCAGCGCCGAAACCACGAGTCGTGCACGAAGACGAGATGACGCAGAGTCTCGACCATCGACCACTCGCCGTCGACGCCGAGATCCTCGCTGCCCTCAGCCATCGACCCGGCTCGCTCGGTAGTCGTCGCCCACGCCTTCCGCAGCTGTCGCCAGGCCTCGCGCAGGTCGGCCGGTTCATCGGAACGGATCAGCAGCCGCACCGGGTGCCGGCGGTCGAGCTCCGCCTCGACGTACGACATCACCTCCACGCCGTTGACCACCAGGTTGGTGACCAAACCACCGATCTCAACGTCCTGCATGACCACACCGACCAGCCGCGCCCTACTCAGGTCGCACTCGCGGAACTCCGCGCCCGTGAGGTCTTCGTCGTTGAAGCGTCGCATGCGGACAGACTAGGCCGCACCGCACGCACACAGACGAATAGGATCGCCCGGCGGCGCAACCCGACGCAGCATGTGCCACAACCACGCGCGGGAACCGCGATCTTGGGGTATAAGAACTAATTTGACAGCCCCGATCTTGACCGCGCCGGGCTCAAACGCTCGCTCATGCCGCAGACAATGCGCGCTACGCAGTGCCGCCACAATCCGATCGAGCCCGCCCTCGGTCGTGCCGATGTCAGCGCGCATTCGACACCTCGATGATGGTGGCCGTTCCTACCGTGGGCCGGCCCTCGTGCATGGTGATCGTCATGCCCGGCTGCAGGTGCCTCCAGAGGGCTGGGGACAGCGGGCCAAGGCGGACCGACCCGGTGGCGCCTGATGGCAACGCCGGCGCCGACTCCACCCAGATGCGTGCCACGAGCAGATCGGGGTCGCCCGCGGCCGTGCGCCTGCCGACATCCCACAGCGGTCGGAGGATGCCCTTGCCCGGGATCGGCGTTCGCCGGCCCCCTTCGGCGGGCGACAGGAGTCGCACCTCGGCGCGGACGATCCCGTGGATGCTCTCCCACCGACCCCAGCGGCACCACGCGGCGGCATCAGAGAGCCACATCAGCTCGGCGCTGTCGATCAGCAGATCCCACCAAGCGGTCGGCGGTCGCCAACCCGTGTCGAGGTCCACAAGGAGGTCGAGCGCGACCTCCCACTCGTCGTGCTCGAGGTACTCGCGGACGTCCACCACCATCACGCCAGCCTCGTTGGCGACATCAGCCGGGACCATGGCCGCAGCCCGGTCGAGCAGATCGGCAACATCCACCTGCGGATTATTCAACGTCGCCGCAGCATCAGCGCAACGGTTCTCACCGGTGCTCGGATCTGCCGCAGAGTGCTCGTTACGTTCAGCGACCGTCCTCCGGGCTGCCTACTCAATCGTTTGGCGGGGCCGGCAGCTTGCAGCCAGGCTCCGAAGTCTCCCGCTGGTCATGCTCAAACTCGTACGCGCATTCACCGCACATGCCGTCGACGTCATTGCCGAACCCGTGCTCCATCCACAAGTGGCCGCAGGCGGGGCAACCACCCAGTGAACGGAGTTTCCGAGCCGCCTCAGCCCGTTTCCGCCAACGCTGCAACAGGTTCGCCACGCCTCGATGATGCCTCGCTTGCCGCTCGCTCCGCGAAGGACTATCCGCCCATGGTGCTGCCGGGCACGCTCGGCGGTGCCAGCGGCACGGGACAGCCGGCGTTCCGCTGGCGGCCGGGCCGCCTGATACGGCGCACTGGCATGCCGCCCTGCGTGCGCGCTGGCTCGTCACAGTCGGTGATCGGCGCTCCGCACCGATCTGCCGCTGAGTGTGCGCGGAACTGCCGAAGAGCGGATGCTGCGATTACTGGTGGCGGACCTGAGACGACCTTTGGATGGAGCAGGAAGAGTTCTGGTGCCTCGTCGAGAGCATGGGCACCCGCAGGCTGGGGCGTGGTTCTGAGCGCGAGTTGCGGTCCTGAATGGGCGCGAGTTTGGGTCTCGGCGTCTTCCGGCGGGTTTCGCTGGGCGTGAGTTTGGGACCCGCCCTGGTCGTGGGTGCTTGGCCTTATCGCCACGGGGTCGTGAGGAATGCTTCAGGTTCGTGTCAAGCAACCCGCGCGCCATCGACCTCGACTGCTTCGAGCACTCGCCAAGCGGGGACTGGCAGACGGACCGTCCGGTGGTGCTCGCCGACGGGCAAGACCCACCTGGCGCGTCGCATCGTCGCCGAGGTCGAGCTGGCGACGTCCGCGAGCCAGCGCAGGCTCGTCCAGACCGACGACTTCAACGAGACGAGGCGCGTGTATCTCGAGCTCGCTGACACTACGCCCGCACAGGCCGCGACGCCGTGTCAAGGCGCTAGACTCGCCGGCTATGGGTCTCCTCACCTTCAGCCTCAACCTCACCCTGGACGGTTGCGTCGACCACCAGGAGGGGATCGCCGACGATGAGACGCACGCCCGTTTCACCCGTCTTTTGGACGAGTGCGGGGCAATGCTGTGGGGTCGCGTCACCTACGAGATGATGGAGAGCTACTGGCCAGCCGTCGCGCGCGGCGACCAGGAGGCGCCGCCGGCCATGCGCGAGTGGGCGGTCAAGCTGGAGGCCAAACCCAAGTACGTGGTGTCGTCGACGCGTAACGACTTCCCGTGGACCAACAGCCACCACATCGCCGACGATCTGCGCGAGAGCGTGCAGAAGCTCAAGGACGCGACCCCGGCCGGGGTCCTCCTCGGAAGCGGCAAGCTCGCGACCGAGCTCGACCGGCTAGACCTGATCGACGAGTACCAGCTGCTCGTCCATCCCAGGATCGCCGGCCACGGTCCGACGCTGTACCAGGGCGGACTGCCCGGCACACGCCGGCTCGAGCTGCTCTCGGCGGAGCCGCTCCGCAACGGCGCGGTGGCCATGCACTACCGCCGCGCGCGCTGAATCACAGAGGTCCATCGCCGCCAGCTCACCGGCAGCACGGTGTCCTCTCGCGCTCGCCGCGCAGCGCCGAACGACTCCTCGCAAGGCGAGGACGTCTTCGAAGAGCCGGCCGAGGGCTCCGTGGATGTCACCAGCGGCGCAGGGGATCATGGCCCGTCCTGCGCTCACTCGCCGGCGCCTTCAGGGCGGGACCCAAATGCCGCATATTGATCATGAAGAAACTCTTCGCCCTGGGCCCAGAAGAGACGGCTATCTGGGCCCCGTTTCCACGACCAAAGCCAGGGGCGGATCGGGGGAGGCGGGTCGGCCCCCACTATGGATGCGCCTGGTCGGCTACGCCCTCAGGCCGTTCTTCCGCGGCCGGCCGGGGCCCGACGCCGACGAATCCTGAGCTGCTACGACGGCGGACGACTCGTCCAGATTTGGCCATCGCCGTCACCACGCCACCGGCCATCGCTTATTGAAGGCATCCGCTCATGCCGCGATCCGCGCGTGCAGGCCGTCACTCGGTTCATCGCAATCCCAGAACACAATCACGCAGGGTGACTGACCGATGGTGGTGCTCACCGTGCAGTGAAGGCCGCTGGCCCCGCCCGGACGCTCGGCCGTTCCCGCTGGCCAATTCCATGTGTGACCTAGACAGCCGAAGGCCCGGGCGATCTCGGCGGTGCTCAGGCCGCCGAGCAGCCGCAGGGTCAGCGCGACCCGGGCGGCGACGTTCAGCGCCGGGTGGCAGCGGGTGAAGATCAGGCAGAGCCGGTCGTCGCGCACGGGGCCTTCCTCGATGGGCGCGTCGGGGGCGTAGAGGAGGGCGGCCCGGGTGTGCCGGTCGGCCCGGGACGCCTCGCGGCGCAGCCGGTCGACCGCCCACCGCTCGACGGCGGTGGCGAAGGCGTCCTGGACCGCGTCCTCGGCGAGGTCGATATCGCCGAGGACGCGGACCAGCACGGCGACCGCGCGGCCGTACTGCGCGCGGAAGATCCGTTCGACTTCGATCGGGTCGGTCATGCCTCGCCATGGAACGGGCGGACCTCGATCGGCAGGGTGGTCGCCAGGGCGTAGCGGCGGCCCCACTCCAGGGCGGCGTCCAGGTCGGGCGCGGTGATGACGGTGATGCCGCCCAGGTACTCCTTGCCCTCGACGTAGGGCCCGTCGGTGACCAGCACCTCGTCCCCCTTGGGGCGCAGCACGGTCGCGGTCTCCGGCGCGTGCAGGCCGTTGCCGAAGACCCAGGATCCGGACTCCCTCAGCTCGCGGCCGATGGCGTCGACCTTGCGCATCACCTCGGCGAGAAACTCCGGTTCGGGCGTTCCCGCGCCGGCCGGCTGGTAGATGCTGACCAGGTACTGCTTCACGGCGTCCTCCTCGCGTCTCGGGGTTGGCCCGCTGCCGTCCCCTTCACCTCCATACGAACGGGCCGGGCAGATATCGACACGCCGACCACAAGGCGTTCTGCCGGATTCGCTCCGCGTTCGGACGGCCGGCCGGGCCTCCACGGCGACGGGCACGGCGACGGACTCGATGGCAAGTTGAACGATGATCTTCCATGTATCTATTGAAATTTGTCTCCAACTTATGACCTAATATTGGCAGTTCCTTTCGCCCCCGCCGCACTGCGGCGAACCCCCAGGGAGGAAAGATGAAGCGTCACCTGCGATCGGCGTTGCGTACCGCCGGCGCCGCACTGCTCACCGCGGTCGCCGTGGCCGCCTCGACCCTGGTCGGCACAGCGCCCGCCAGCGCCGCGCCGGCCGGGCTGCCCGGCATGGACGTCTCCAGCTGGCAGGGCAACGTGAACTGGTCCGCCGCCTGGAACAACGGTGCCCGGTTCGCGTACGTGAAGGCCACCGAGGGCACCGGCTACACCAACCCGTACTTCGCCCAGCAGTACAACGGCTCGTACAACGTCGGCATGATCCGGGGCTCGTACCACTTCGCCCGGCCGGACGTCTCCAGCGGCGCCACCCAGGCCAACTACTTCGTCGACCACGGCGGCGGCTGGTCCAAGGACGGCAAGACCCTGCCGGGCGCGCTGGACATCGAGTACAACCCGTACGGCGCGACCTGCTACGGGCTGAGCCAGGCCTCCATGCGCAGCTGGATCGCCTCGTTCGTCAACCAGTACTACGCCCGCACGGGCCGCTGGGCGACCATCTACACCACCACCGACTGGTGGACCACCTGCACCGGCAACACCTCGCAGTTCGCCGCGAACAACCCGCTCTGGATCGCCCGCTACTCCAGCAGCGTGGGCACCCTGCCGGCCGGCTGGGGAACGTACTCGTTCTGGCAGTGGGCCGACTCCGGCGTCTTCCCGGGTGACCAGAACGTCTGGAACGGCACCCTGGACCGGCTCAAGGTGCTGGCCTGCAACGGACCCTGCTGATCCCGCTCCGGTGGCGGGCGACCCTTTCAGCCACTCCGGCTCGGCGCGTCTGACACCACGCCGCGACCCGGAAGCAGCCGCCCGCCACCGGCGGCGTCCGTATCCCTGAGGAGGCCCCGATGTCCGTCCCCGTCCCCCGTCGGGCCGTGCTGCGCGGTGCGGTCCTGCTCGGCGCCGCAGCCGGCGCCACGGCGTTCACCCAGCTCGGCGACGACCGCGGCGCGCGGGCCGTCGCCACCCGGGTCGACCAGCCGGTCATCGCCAACTGCGCGACCTGGGGTGCCCGCCCGCCCTCGTCCAACGTGAGCGTGGTGCAGAGCCGGCCCAACAAGATCATCATCCATCACACGGCGTTCCCGAACACCACCGACTACAGCCTGGCGCAGGCCTACCGGAACTCCCGCGACATCCAGAACCTGCACATGGACAGCAACGGCTGGCTGGACTCCGGGCAGCACTTCACCAACAGCCGCGGCGGCTACCTGACCGAGGGCCGGCACGGCAGCCTGTACGCGCTGCTGCACGGGCAGACCATGGTGCAGGGCGCGCACTGCGTCGGGCAGAACAGCCAGGCCATCGGCATCGAGAACGACGGCACCTACCTCGACGTACAGCCGCCGAAGGCGCTCTGGGACAGCCTGGTGTGGTTCTGCGCGTTCACCTGCCAGCAGTACGGCATCCCGTCCAGCGAGATCTACGGGCACAAGGACTTCAACAACACCCAGTGCCCCGGTCTCCTCCACGACCGCCTCCCCGAACTACGCACCGCCGTAGCCACCCGTCTCAACACCTAACCCCACCCCACCCCGCCGGGTAGAAGATCGGCTGGTCCGGCAGCCGGGGCGGCCACTCGCGCCACCCCGACGCCTCGACCAGGGCCAACTCCTCCGGCCCGGTCGGCCGCCACAGCGTGATGGTCTCCATGGTCTCCTCCTCCCCCGTCCAGTCGGCGCAGGCTATCGCCGGCGGCGCCCGCCGGGCGAGCGGTTTCGAGCAGGCGAAACGCTGAGGCGCGTTGTCGGTGCGGTCGGGCACACTGTCGATCATGTCGCCCCGATCCGTCGCCGAACTCGTCGCCACCGTCCGGTCCGGACGACCGGTGAAGTACCTGCACTTCTGGGGTCACCGGCCGCAGTGCGACGGCAGCGTCGGCACCGGCTGCCTGAGCCAGTGGTGGCCGGCGCCGTTCATCGTGGACGGCCGGACGTACGCCACCGCCGAGCACTGGATGATGTGGCAGGAGGCAACGTTGTTCGGCGACGCGGAGATCGCCGAGCGCGTTCTCGCCAGCGCGCACCCGCACCGGGCCAAGGCGCTCGGCCGGCAGGTGCGCGGCTTCGAGGAGGCGACCTGGGTGGCGCGGCGCTACGAGATCGTGGTGGCCGGCAGCGTGGCCAAGTTCGGCCAGCACGAGGAGCTTCGGCGGTTCCTGCTCGGCACCGGGGAGCGGGTGCTCGTCGAGGCGAGCCCGGTGGACCGGATCTGGGGCATCGGCCTGGCCGCCGACGACCCGCGCGCCGCGGATCCGACCCGGTGGCGGGGCGCGAACCTGCTCGGCTTCGCCCTGATGGACGCCCGTGCCGCGCTGCGCGAGGCCCGGCCGTGACCGCCGCGCGCCCACGTTCGGGGGACGAGATCCGGGCGTACCTGCGCACCCAGGTCAACCACGCGGTCCGCCGCACTGGAGCGTACGGCGGCGAGCGGGCGCTCGACGTGCTCTTCCCCGCGCTCGCCCACGCCGAGGGCGTCGAGGACGAGTGGGCGGCCGAGCGGCAGTTGTGGCGGGCCCAGGGCTGGTGGGCCAGCACCGGGATACGCGGGGCCATCGACCTCCTGCTGCCGGACAGCCGGATCCGGGCCGACGACGCGGTCGCATCGGTCTACGCCGGCTACGCGTACCGGGCCGGCTGGCTGGCCCCGGACCGGCTGCTCACCCCCGCCGAGTACGCCGACCTGCGGGCGGCCCTGCCGCAGTGGGTCGCCGAGGACCGCCGGGTATCCGACGTGCACCGCCGCTTCGGGCCGCCGTCACTCCTGCTCGGCGGCGGGAACCCCCGCTATCCGCAGACCTACCTCTACGCGACGGACCGGTTCCGGCCGCTGCTCTGCCTGCACCTGTGGAACGACTTCAACGAGCCGCTGGGCGACGAGCCGGTGCTACTCGTGGCCCGGCAAGGCGGGCAGCCGTTCGGGGAGTCGTTCTGGTTCACGCCGGAGGGGCGACGCCGCTGCCCGGTCGCGGCCGAAGCCTGACGGCTCGCGGGCGGGGCGGGTAACGTGCTGCGGCGTGACCGTCACACCGTACTCGCACTGCTCGTACTGCGGCGCGGCCTACCCGGCGGGGGCCGGCTGGCCGCGCTTCTGCGCGACCTGCGGCCAGACCGTGTGGCGGAACCCGCTGCCGGTCGCCGTGGCGGTGCTGCCGGTGAGGATCCCGAGCGGCCGCGGTGTGATGGTGGTCCGCCGGGACATCGAACCGGCCCGCGGGCAGCTCGCGCTGCCCGGCGGCTTCATCGAGTACGGCGAGGAGTGGAACGAGGCGTTGGTCCGGGAGCTGCGCGAGGAGACCGGCCTGCTGGCCGAGGCCCGGGAGGCACGGCTGTTCGCGGTGCACGGGGCGCCGGCCGGCGGCACCATGATGGTCTTCGGCGTGCTGCCCGAGCGGGCCATCGGGGACCTGCCGCCCTCGGTGCCGACCGAGGAGGCCACCGAGTGGCTGGTCGTCACCGAGCCGGTCGAGCTGGCCTTCTCCACCCACACCCGGGTACTCGCCGACTTCCTCGCCGAGCAGTGGCAGTCCTGACCCACGTCGGCGCCGCCGACCTCGGCCGACTTCGCGAAATGTCCTATTGATTGAATGGGAATGCAGCGTCGCCGAGCCGGAGGTCAATCGTGTCCCGTTCCCCGTCCCGCGAGGAAGCCGACCACGACGACCGCCGGGCCCGGCAGTGGCTCGCCGGGCAGGCCACGGGTGCCGGCGTCGCCCGCGACGAGCTGCTCGAGCTGGGGTCGGCCATGGCCGCCCTCACCGCCGCCGCCGCGGAACGGGAGCCGGTCGCGGTGGCCCCGGCACCGGTGGGCGTCGACCCGGGAACGCCGGACCCGAACCGGTCGGCGAGCTCGGTAAGCGCGTCGCCGATCGCGAAGCCGCTGCCGCCGGACCTGCTGCGCCCGCTGGACACCAACGCCGAGATGCGCTGGGAGGCGATGGCCGGCCAGGGGTACGTCGTGCCGAACGACCGCTTCTTCGTCCGCAACCACACGGTGACCCCCCGGCTGGACGCCGACGCCTGGCGGCTGCGCCTGTTCGGCACCGGCCTGCACGGCGCCCCGAGCCGGGACGCACCGGTCGAGTTCAGCCTCGACGACCTGCGGCGGCTGCCCGCCGAGGAGAGCACCGCGCTGGTCGAGTGCGCCGGTAACGCCCGCCAGTTCTTCGCCAGCCAGCAGGACCATCCCGCCCCGGGCGTGGCCTGGGGCCTCGGCGGGGTCGGCGTCGCACGCTGGCGGGGCGTCCGGCTGGGCACCGTGCTCCGCCTCGCCGGGCTGCGGGAATGCGCGGTCGACGTGATGCCGGAGGGGCTGGACCCGGAGTACGTGACCGGCGGGGTCAACCTGGGCCGGGTACGCCGGCCGCTGCCGATCGCCAAGGCCCTCGACGACGTGCTGCTGGCGTACGAGATGAACGGCGAGCCGCTCCCCGCCGACCACGGCTTCCCGGTCCGCCTCGTGGTGCCCGGCTGGATCGGCATCTCCTCGATCAAGTGGGTGGGCCCGGTCGAGGTCTCCGCCACCCCGCTGTTCTCCCCGTGGAACACGCAGTTCTACCGGATGTTCGGCCCGGGTCACCCGGCCGACGGCGGGGTCCTGGCGTCCCAGTCGGTGAAGAGCGCGTTCGAGCTCGCCTGGGACGCCCGTGTGCCGGCCGGCGGGGAGGTGCTGCTGCGCGGCCGGTCCTGGTCCGGAGCCGGGCCGATCGACCGGGTCGAGGTGTGCACCGGCGACGGCTGGCGCCCGGCGGAACTGGTCGCGGCCGACCGGGGCGGCCCCTGGCAGCGCTGGACGGTCGTCTGGCGGCCCCCGGCGCCCGGCCCGTGGACGCTGCGCGCCCGCGCCACCGACGTCACCGGGGCGGGCCAGCCCGACCATGCCGACCACAACGACCTCGGCTACCTGTTCGACGGCGTCGTCCGCCACCCGGTCACCGCGGCCTGACGGGCGGCCGACCGCGGCTTGATCATGAGGTTGTCACCCTCGACCGTGGCGTGTCGCGACAGGCAACCTCATGATCGACCCGGGCGGTGGCTCAGGTGGTGAGGTAGGCGGCGGGGACGACGTCGGTGAGCCAGACGCCGTTGGCGCTGCGGTAGAAGACGTAGCCGTGGTCGGCCATCGCCGCGGCGTCGACGGTCAACACCACCACCTCGCCGCCCCGGCGCGCTCCGACCCGGCGGGCGGTCTCCACGTCCGGCGACAGGTGTACGTGGTGCCGGCGGCCCCGGCGCAGCCCCTCGACGCGGATCGCGGGCAGAACCGTCTCGCTCGTGCCGTGGTAGAGCCGGTCCGGCGGTGGGGTCGGCGTCAGGCCGAGGTCGACCGGGACGGAATGGCCCTGGTTGGCCCGGATCCGGTCGACGCCGTCGGGTCCGCGTTCGAGGGCGAAACGCTGCTTGTCGTTGCCGGCGACCACGGCGTCGAGGTCACCGCGGCTGATCCGCAGCGCGGCGAGCAGGTCCGCGACCGGCACCCACCCGGCCCGGTCGAGCGTGAGGCCGAACCGGTCCGGGCGGTGCCGCAGGGCCAGGGACATCCGCTTGCTCACCCGGACCAGGTCTCGATGATCCACACCGTCAGTGTGGCGCACGCCGGCCCACCGGTCGACGGATATCAGCGGGTGGCACCGTCAGGCGGCGGCGCGCTCCGCGATGGGGCGGCGCCGGCGGGCCGGGTCGGTGAGGGCGGGCGGCGACCAGGCCCCGTCCGGCTGGTAGAGGTTGACGCCGGGCGGGACGATCTCGTCGATCCGGTCGAGCACGGCGTCGTCGAGGGTGAGCGAGGCGCCCTTGAGCAGCCCCTCCAGCTGCGCCATGGTGCGCGGGCCGATGATCGCCGAGGTGACCGCCGGGTGCGCGACGGTGAACGCGACGGCCAGCTCCGGCAGGGTGCAGCCGATCTCCTCGGCGAGCGCGGCCAGTTCCTCGACGGCGGCGTACTTGGCGGCGTTGCCGGGCAGCGCCGGGTCGAACCGGGCCGGGGTGAGTGCCGGTCGGCCGGCGGTGAGGTCCACGGACCGCCCCTGCCGGTACCGGCCGGACAGGAACCCGGAGGCCAGCGGGCTCCACACCAGGACGCCCATCCCGTAGCGCTGGCAGACCGGGAGCACCGAGGTCTCGACCCCGCGAGCCAGGATCGAGTACGGCGGCTGCTCGGTGCGGAACCGGCCGAGCGCCCGCCGCTCGGCGACGTGGTGCGCCTCGACGATCTCCTCGGCCGGGAAGGTGGAGCAGCCGAAGGCGCGGATCTTGCCGGCCCGGACCAGGTCGGTGAGGACCCCGAGGGTCTCCTCGACGTCGGTGCTGTGGTCGGGTCGGTGCACCTGGTAGAGGTCGATCCAGTCGGTGCCCAGGCGGCGCAGGCTCTCCTCCACCTCCCGGACGATCCAGCGCCGCGAGTTGCCGCCCCGGTTGGGCCCCTCCCCCATCGGGAAGTGCACCTTGGTCGCGAGGACCACGTCGTCCCGCCGGCCCCGCAGCGCCTTGCCGACGATGATCTCCGACTCGCCCGCGGAGTACATGTCGGCGGTGTCCACGAAGTTGACGCCCTGATCGAGGGCGGCGTGCACGATGCGGGCGCAGTCGTCGTGGTCGGGGTTGCCGACCGCACCGAACATCATCGTGCCGAGACAGTGGACGCTCACCTGGATGCCGGTGCCGCCGAGTACGCGGTAGCGCACGAGTTGCTCCCTTCACGGTGGCCCACCGCGCCGGTCGGGCGGCGGGCGGTGCGGCAACCGTAGGAGTTCGAGTGCACTCGAGGTCAAACCGGTGGGCGCTCGGCCGGCGACCTCCCCGGCGTCGAACAGGTGTGCCAACCATGGGTCGGGGCGGCCGGCCGGGCTCCCGGCGTCCAGGGGGTGGGCGATGTCGGGTCGCGTCGCGCCGGCCGCCTCCGGGTGGCAGGCTGGTGGGGTCGCCGGCAGCGGGGCGACGACGGCCCGCTGGCAGACCTCGTCGTAAGGAGAGATCGACCCGATGGCTGTGGACGTCACCACCACGGAGGAATGGCAGGCCCTGCGCAAGCACGCCGAGGCGTTGCGCGGCACCCACCTGCGGGAGTTGTTCGCCAGCGACGGGCAGCGGGGTGACCGGCTCACCGGCGACGTCGCCGACCTGCACGTGGACTACAGCAAGAACCTGGTGACCGACGAGACGCTGCGCCTGCTCGCCGCGCTCGCCGAGCGGGTCCGGCTGGCCGACCGGATCGCCGCCATGTTCGCCGGCGCGCACATCAACTCCACCGAGGACCGGGCCGTGCTGCACACCGCGCTGCGTCTGCCCCGCGACGCGTCGCTGGTGGTCGACGGGCAGGACGTGGTCGCCGACGTGCACGCCGTGCTGGACCGGATGTCGGCGTTCGCCGACCGGGTGCGGTCGGGCACCTGGCGCGGCCACACCGGCGAGCGGATCCGCACCGTGGTCAACATCGGCATCGGCGGCTCCGACCTCGGGCCGGTGATGGCGTACGAGGCGTTGAAGGCGTACCGCGACGCGGGGATCAGCTGCCGGTTCGTGTCCAACATCGACCCGGCCGACATCCACGACAAGACCACCGACCTGGATCCGGCCAGCACGCTGTTCATCGTGGTCTCCAAGACGTTCTCCACACAGGAGACTCTGGCCAACGCCAACCAGGCCCGGCGCTGGCTGCTCGCCGGGCTGGACGCGGACGACTCCGCGATCGCCCGGCACTTCGTCGCGGTCAGCACCAACGAGCAACGGGTCCGCGACTTCGGCATCGACCCGGAGAACATGTTCGGCTTCTGGGACTGGGTGGGTGGACGGTACTCGCTGCCGTCGGCGGTCGGGCTGTCGGTGATGCTGGCGGTCGGGCCGCAGCGGTTCCGGGAGATGCTGGCCGGCTATCACGCCGTCGACGAGCACTTCCGCACCACGCCGGTCGAGCGGAACGTGCCGGCGCTGCTGGGCCTGCTGAACGTCTGGTACGCCGACTTCCTCGGCGCGCAGACCCACGCGGTGCTGCCGTACGCGCAGTACCTGCACCGGTTCCCGGCGTACCTGCAGCAGCTCACCATGGAGAGCAACGGCAAGTCGGTGACCGTCGACGGCACCGAGGTGACGTACCCGACCGGGGAGATCTTCTGGGGCGAGCCCGGCACCAACGGCCAGCACGCCTTCTACCAGCTGATCCACCAGGGGACGCAGCTCATCCCGGCGGACTTCATCGCGTTCAGCCAGCCCAACCACGACCTCGGGGACATGCACGACCTGTTCATGTCCAACTTCTTCGCGCAGACCGCGGCGCTCGCCTTCGGGCGTACCCGGGAGCAGGTCGAGGCGGAGGGCACCCCGGCCGACGTGGTGCGGCACCGGGTGATGCCGGGCAACCGCCCGTCCACCTCGATCATCGCGCCGAAGCTGACCCCGGCGACGCTGGGCCAGTTGATCGCCCTCTACGAGCACATCGTCTTCACCGAGGCCGCGGTCTGGGACATCAACGCGTTCGACCAGTGGGGCGTGGAACTGGGCAAGGTGATGGCCAACCAGCTCGCGCCGAAGCTGACCGGCAGCGCACCGGACCTCGGCGACGTGGACTCCTCCACCGCCGCGCTGATCCGCCGCTACCGCGCCCAACGCGGCCGGGACTGAGCCGGACGCGGGTCCCGGGCCGGCGGGCCGTCACTCGCGCAGCAGGTCGGCGTGGGCGGCGCGGAGGCGGGCGAGGGCCGGGTCGCCGGCCGGGGCGCGGCGCTCCAGCTCGGCCCAGACCTCGGCGAGGGCCTCGACCAGCGCGCGCCGCTCGGCCGCGTGCCGCCGACTGCTCTGCCGGCGCAGCTCCTCGAGGCGGCGGGACCAGCCGGCGCTGATCGCGGCGAGCCGCTCGGCGTCGGCCCGGGCCTGCGCCGCCGTGCGAGCGGCCGCAGCGGGCACGACGGCGGCGACCGGGCGTGGGTCGCCGTCGCGGGTGACCAGGGTGACGGTGTCGGTCAGCTCGGCGAGGGCGATGACCTGGGTGAGCCGGGTGCGGACCTCACGCAGCGGCAGGGCGCGCGGCTGAGGGGACCGGTCGGCCAGTGCGGGGGCAGCCATGGACACATGTTCATGCCCGGGTACGACAAAAACCCGGCCTACCGCCTCACGCCTGCCACTCCGGGGCCAGCACCGACCAGACCTCCATGTCGGCCCGGCCGGTCGGCCCCGGGGCGGCCGCGCGGAGGACGCCGTCCCGGCGCATGCCCAACCGCCGTGCGACGGCGATGCTGCGGTCGTTGCCGGCCTTGGTCACCCACTCCACCCGGTGGATGCCACGGTCCCGGATCGCCCAGTCGATGATCACGCGGGCGGCACGGGTGACCAGGCCCTGGCCCTCGGCGCCCGGCTCCAGCCAGCAGCCCGCCTCGCAGACGCCGCTGGTGGTGTTGAACGACACGAACATCACCCCACCGACCAGCGTGCCGCGCTGCCAGATGCCCCAGATGCCGCCGCCGTCGCGCGCCCACCGGTCGGCGTAGTTCTGCAGCACCCGGCGGGCGGAGTCGGGGTCGGTGGCCACGAAGGACGCGCCCACCCACGGGGCGATGTGCTCCCGGCAGCGGTCGAGATTGGCGAGGAACTCGTCGGCGTGCCAGGGCTGGAGCGGTCGCAGCTCGGCGTCGTCGGTCAGGGGCAGGGCGAACACCCGAGCAACCTAGCAGCCCGGGTGCGGGCCGCCGGAGGATGTCGGTCGGTCGCCCTACGGTGTGCGCCGTGAACGCCGTCCAGACGTACCGATACCTCCAGCCGTCCGCGCTGCGCCCCGCCGGTCTCGACCTCCAGACCTGCGGCGGGCCGGCCGCCAACCCGCGCTTCTTCAACGGTTTCCTCACCACGCCCACCGCGGCGGCGGCCGGCCTGCTCGCCGTCGCCGAGGTGGCCCGCACCCGCTACCACCAGCCGGTGAGCCCGGCGAGCCTGGACCCGGTGGTGACGGGCAGCCGGGACCGCCTGCGCTTCGAGTCCTTCTCCGGCTGTTGCGGCGTGTACGCGCGGATGGACGTCGTCCCGGCCGGATTCGACGGTGACATCGTCGGGCACGGCACGACCAACGTCGACGTGAACCCGCCGCTGCGGGAGGCGTTGGCCCGGGTCGGCGGGATCGAACCGCTGCACCTGGCCGTCGGCCCCGACGACCTGACGGTCTCCACGATGGACGGTGCGATGGTGGAGAAGAAGGTCCCGCTGCCGGGTCGCTGGTTGCGCGGCTTCGCCGAGGTGCACGTGCTCACCGCCGCGTTCGAGCCGCGCGCCGAGATCCCCGCCACCGAGGCCGCCGCGTTCCTGCGCCGGCTCCCCGGGGCCAACGACCGGTCCGTGCTCTGGGCGGTGCCCGCCGGGCGTACCCTCCGGCTGACCTCGCGACCGGCGCCGGGCGCCGTCTGCCTGGCCGGCGCGGGCCGACTCGCGGCCCTGCGCGGCCTGCTCCGGCACGCCCGCACCCTGCGGGTGTACGGGCCACCGGTGCGGGCCGGTTCCCCCGCGGTGGCGAGCACCTGGGAGCTCGACACCGGCGCGCTGCGGCTGTCGCTGACCCTCTCCCCCGAGCCCTACCGCGGGTTCTCCGGCGAGGGCGCCGCCCTGCTCGCCCTGGCCGGCGACGAGGTGATCGACGACGCCGAACTGGTCGGCGCCCTGCTCTCCTGGGACCCGACCATCGACGTCGCCGCGCTCGCCGACGCGGCCGGCCTGCCCGACGACCGGGTACGCGCCGCCCTGGCCCAGCTCGGCACCGCCGGGCGGGTCGGCTACGACGTGGCCGACGGCGGGTACTTCCACCGGGTCATGCCGTACGACGCGGGCCGGGCCGAACGGGACAATCCGCGCCTGGTCGGGGCGCGGGCGCTGGTCGAGCGCGGCGCGGTCGAGTGGGCCGACGGGCACGCCACGGTACGCAGCGGCGCGGAGGTCTACCGGGTGCGGCGGCTGCCGGACGGGGCGTACACCTGCTCCTGCCGGTGGTGGGCGCGGCACCAGGGGCAACGCGGGCCGTGCAAGCACGCGCTGGCCGTGTCGATGGTGAACGCGCCGGCGGAGGTGCCGGCATGACCGGCTTCTTCGAGTCCCTGGTCCGCGGCCACGTGCCCGCCGTCGGGGCGGCGCTGGCCGGCTTGGACGAGCCGGCCCGCCGGGCGCTCGGCGACGAACTGGTCGCGCACGTCCGGCGGCGGCGGGACAACTGGTGGTGGGGCAAGGAAGCGACCGCGCTGGCGGTGGCCGCCGTGGGCACGCTGAGCACCGCGACGAAGGCGGCGGAGCTGCTGGGCCGGCGGTCGGTGTGGCTGCGGGAGGCGGATCCGGAGCCGGTGGTCGAGACGGCCCGGCAGCGGGGGGTGGCCTGGCTGGCCGACCTGGCGTACCGGCTGGCCGAGCGGCTGCCCCGGAACGAGCCCGGGGAGGGCTGGCACTTCGTCGCGGGCCTGCTGGTGGCGGAGAAGGTGGCGCCGCCGACCGGGGACGCGTTCGTCACGGGCTGGGCGCAGGCGATGTGGTGGCACCCGGGCAACCAGCAGCAGCACCTTCCCCTGCTCGACCGGCTGCGCGCCGACCCGTTCCTGGACGCGCTGCTGCCCCGGCTGTTCGAGGTGGACGGTGCCGGCCTCGAGTTGGCGTCCTGGGGTTTCGGCGACGACCGGCAGACGGTGCCCAGGGCCCTGGTCGCGTTGGCGGCCGAGGGGCGGCTGGACCGCTCGGCGCTGCTCGACGGCGCCCTCGGCCGGCTGCTGCGCGGGGACCGCCCGGCGGCCCTGCGGCCGTTCGTCGACCTGCACGACCTGCTGGCGCCGACCCCGGGCGAGGTGACGGCGCGGGCGGCCACGCACCTGCGGCTGCTCGCCGACGGGCCCGGGCCGGTCGCCGCCATGTCCCAGCGGGCGCTGCGGAGCCTGGCCGGCGACGTGGAGTTGGAGTCCCTGCTGGACGTGTCCCGGGCGGTACTGATCCGCCCGGAGAAGACCCTGGTCCGGGGGCAGTTGTCCTGGCTGGACCGGCTCGCCCGGCAGCGCCCGGACCGGGCGGCGCAGATCGCGGCCGTCGTGGCGGTGGCCGTCGAGCACCCGGCGGCGGACCTGCGGGACCGGGCCGTCGCGGTCGCCGAGCGGCACGGTCACCGACCGGTCGTCGCCGTCGCCGCGCCGGTGGCCGGCGACGAGCTGCCGCCCCCGGCGCCGGTAGCCGCCGCCCCGCCGGCGATCGCCGAGGTGGACGAGCTGGTCGAGGAGGTGTCGGCGCTGCTCGGCCGGCGCTGGCAGGCGCTGGCGGTCGAGCGGGTCCTCGACGGACTGGTCCGGCTGGCGACCACCGACCCGGACCGGCTGCAGGCGGCCCTGCTGCCGGTGCTGCAGCGCCACCAGGTGGGCGCGTACGACCACATGTGGGCCGTCTTCAACCTCTCGGTGCAGCTGCACGGGGTCCTGTTGGCCGCGGCCGCTCCGGCCGAGGCGGCCACCCGCCGTGACCGGTGGGCCGGCCTGCTCGACGAGTGCGACCGCCAGGCGCTGCGTCCGTTCCGGGGCGGCCCGGCCGTCGAGCGGGCCCGCCGATCCGCCCTGACGCAGGTGTACTGCGCCCGGCTCGCCGAGATCGGGCAGCGGCTGGACGCGCGGCGCGACCGCGGCCTGCTCGCCGCGCCCACCTCGGTCACCGGCGCCCTCGACCCGGCCGCCCTGTACGACCGGTTGGCCGCCCTGGGCGACCGGCCGTTCTGGCGGTGGGATCTCACCCAGGCCCTGCTGCGGCTGCCGGCCGGAGTGGACGAGCCGCTGGCGTCCCGCGCGGCGGCACTCGGCACGCCGGCCGGCGACGAGCTGGCCAGCTGGCTGCGCGGCGACGTCCTCCCGGCGCCGGCCCAGCAGGTGGTGACCGTCGGCCGGCGGAACCGATCGGGCTCCTACGACTGGGGATACAACCGGTTGCCGGTACGGCGGACGCTGGTCGCCACGACGCCACCGGAGGGCGTGGCGGACCGGCTCGGTCTGCTCACCGTCACGCCACAGCCGTCGGGGCGGCATTACGACGGCTGGGGCGACCTCTGGCCGGCGGTACTGCCCGGACACCGGGGCCTGCTGGCCGCGCACCTGCTCCCCGAGATCGCCGCGGCGGCGCAGGAGGACGCCCGCGAGGGCGCCACGATCCTCCCCACGCTGGCCGAGTGCACCGGCGCGGGCGGTCCGGCGCTCGATCTGGCCCTGGCGTACGGGCTGTGCGCCCGGCACGAGGTGGACCGGGCCGCCGCACTCGACGCCCTGCTCATGCTGGCCGCGTCCGGCGACCTGGACGCGGTGGCCGTCGGCGGGCACCTGGGGGCGCTGGCGGCGGACGGTCAGGTGACGCTGACGCGGGCGTCCACGCCGCTGCGCGACGCCGTCGCGGCCGGCGCCCGGCTGAGCGCCTGGCGGCTGCTCGCCGCGGCGCTGCCGCCGCTGCTGGCCGCGCCCACCCCGCCTCGGGGCACCCCGGACCTGCTCACCCTGGCGGCGGAGACGGCCACCGCGACCGGGGTACGGATCGAGGTGCCGGGCCTGGCCGAGGCGGTGGCGCGGGGCGGCGGCAGCCGGCTGGTGACCGAGGCCCGGCGGCTCGCCCGGGCCCTCGCCACCTGATTCCCCACCACCCGCCGCGGAACGGCGTCGGGAGGCGGGGCACGTGAGGGTGGTCATAACGGCTGGACGTCCCCGCCGGTGCTGCTGCTAACCTCGTCGGCAGGTCATGAGCGCCAGCGCCAAGCCCCGGCTCGCTGGCCGGCAACCCTCCTCCGCGGTGGGGTGCCCCGGGTGAGGACCAGGCATCGGCAGCACGTCGGTGCAAGCGTGGCCTGGTACCCAGGCCTCACCGGCCAGAGGGAACCATGTCTGCTCAACTTCGCACCCAGCCCGTCGACGCCGTCGCCTACCCGGCCGACTTCACGCTGGTCAAGCGCCGGCACGTCGATCTGATGCGGGTGTGCTCCGACGGCTGTCGCCGCGCCGGCGCGCGCTGAGGCACCACCCCTCCTTCCCGTACCACCCTTCCGGCTCGCCCGCCCCGGGCGCGCCCACGGCGGCGTACGCCCACGTCGCCATCCGACCATGGAGACACCTGTGCGATTCCTTCCCAGCCTGACCCGCGTCGCCGCGCTCGGCGCCGCCGCCGTGCTCGCCGCCACCGGCCTCACCGCCTGCGGCGACGGCGGCTCCACCGGCGAGGCCGCCAACCCGTACGGCCTGCTCCAGCCCGGCGTGCTCCGGGCCGGCACGCTCACCGACGCCCCGCCGAACGTGTACCTGAAGGACGGCAAGTTCACCGGCTTCGACAACGACCTGCTCACCGCGGTCGCCGCGAAGGTGGGCCTGAAGGTCGAGTTCGTGGGCACCGACTTCTCGGCCCTGCTCGCGCAGGTCAACAACCGCAAGTTCGACGTGGGCAGCTCCTCCATCACGATCACCGAGGCCCGCAAGAAGACCGTCGACTTCGGCAACGGCTACGACTTCGGCTACTTCGGGCTCGATGTGCCGGCCAACTCGTCGATCACCAGCTTCGACCAGCTCACCGGCAAGCGGGTCGTGGTCGTGCAGGGCACGGTGCAGGACGACTACGCCACCGGCAAGGGGCTGGACCCGGTGCGGGTGCCGGACTACAACGGCGCGCTGAACCAGCTCAAGGCCGGCACCGCCGACGCCTGGATCGCCCCGGCCGAGATCGGCGACAAGTCCGCCGCGGACAGCAACGGCAAGGTCAAGGTGGCCGACAAGCTGCTCAGCCCGGCCCCGACCGCGTACGCCTTCGCGAAGGGCAACGACAAGCTGCGCGAGGCGCTGAACAAGGGCCTCGACGAGGTGATCGCGGACGGCACCTGGACCCGCCTCCAGGCGCAGTACTACCCGGGCCGGCCCATCCCGGCCGACTTCAAGCCGGGCAGCGGCACGGTCGCGGCGCCGTCGCCGTCGGCGGCTTCCTGACGTACGGGCGATCGAGCCAGAGCAGGGCGGTAGGAGAAGACGATGGATCCGTTGCGCACCCTGTGGGAGACCTTCTTCGACTGGGACGCCATGCGCGAGGCGCTGCCCGAGATGCTGACCGTCGGGCTGCCCAACACGCTGATCCTGGCGGTCTCCGCCGCCCTGCTCGGTTCGGTGCTGGGCATGCTGCTGGCCGTCGCGGGCATCTCGCGTACCCGATGGTTGCGGTGGCCGGCCCGGGTCTACACCGATGTGTTCCGCGGCCTGCCGGCGGCGGCGACCATCCTGCTGATCGGCGTGGGCCTGGCGCCGCTCGGCATGCAGGTGTGGGGGCCGAACCCGTACCCGCTCGGGGTGCTGGCGCTGTCGCTGATCGCCGCCGCCTACATCGGGGAGATCTTCCGCTCCGGCATCCAGAGCGTGGAGGCCGCCCAGCTGGAGGGGGCGCGGGCGCTCGGCTTCTCCTGGGGCGAGGCGATGCGGCTGGTGATCGTTCCGCAGGGGGTACGCCGGGTGCTGCCCGCCTGGGTGAACCAGCTGATCGCCCTGATCAAGGACTCCAGCCTGGTCTACTTCCTCGGCCTGGTGGCCAGCCAGCGGGAGCTGTTCCGGATCGGCCAGGACTACGCGGCCACCACCGGCAACGAGTCGGCGCTGCTCCTGGCCGGCCTGTTCTACCTGACGCTGACCGTGCCGCTGACCCACGCGGTCAACTGGATCGACCGGCGGCTGCGGCAGGGCCGGCAGGTCGCCGCCGCCCCCGACGACACCGAGCTGGATCTCGCCGGGGAGACCGCCCTGCCCACCACCGGACGGAGGGACCCGCGTTGAGCACCACCACCACTGCCACCGCCACCGGCACCTCGGTGAGCCTCGCCGTCCGGGACGTGCACCTGGCCTTCGGCGCGAACCAGGTGCTGCGCGGCGCGGACCTGGACGTGGTCCGGGGCGGCACCGCCTGCGTGATCGGCCCCTCCGGGTCCGGCAAGTCGACCCTGCTGCGCACCATCAACCGGCTGATCGAGCCGGACCGCGGTGACGTGCTGCTGGACGGTCGCAGCGTGCTGCGCGACGACCCCGACGCGCTGCGGCAGCGGATCGGCATGGTCTTCCAGCAGTTCAACCTCTTCCCGCACATGACCGTGCTGCGCAACATCACCCTCGCCCTGCGGAAGCTGAAGAAGCTCACCGAGGATGAGGCGGTGCAGGTGGCCCGCGAACAGTTGGCCCTGGTCGGGCTGGCCGCCAAGGCCGACGCCCGGCCGGCGCACCTGTCCGGCGGGCAGCAACAGCGGGTCGCGATCGCCCGCGCGCTGGCCCTGCGGCCGCAGGTGATGCTCTTCGACGAGGCCACCTCGGCGCTCGACCCGGAGCTGGTCAAGGGTGTGCTCGGCGTGATGGCCGATCTCTCCGGCGCCGGCATGACGATGGTGGTGGTGACCCACGAGATGGGGTTCGCCCGCGAGGTGGCCGACACGGTGGCCTTCATGGACCGGGGCGTCGTCCTGGAGGCCGGGGAGCCGGCCGCCGTCTTCGAGGCGCCGGAGCACCCGCGGCTGCGCCGGTTCCTGTCCCAGGTGCTCTGAGCCGCGCCGTCGCCCCGGCCCGCTCCCCCGTCCTCCGGTAGCGGGGCCGGGCGGCACGCGCCGAACCCGCCCAGAGCCAGAAGATCATCAGGGCCAGCCCGACGGCCCCGACCACGCTCACCGCCCAGCCTGGCAGCTGATCTTCGGCCGACGGGGGCGGCGCGCAGCCGGTGGGCGTGTAGTCGACCGCCATCCGCGAATGCACCGCCGGCAGACGACCGTCGGGAAAGGCGTCCCGCTCGATCCCGCAGATGACCGGCAGGTCGTCGGCCCGGTCCACCCGCAGCAGTACGGAGACCGCCCGGCCGGTCTCGTCCCGCCGCACGTCGAGCACCTCCGCCGGAACGAGCACACCGGCCGGTGGAGGCGGTGGCGTTGGTTCGGAGAAGATCCCGATCACCACCATCATCGCGCACGGCAGCAGGAAGGCGATGGGGATCCCTGGGTAGATCTTCCACGGGATCCCGGACCCGGACGATGGCATGCGGCCGACCGTAGCCTGGCCATCAAGATCGCCGGAGGGGCTCGACCGACCGCGTCAGGCGGTGTCGCAGCGGTCGGAGAGGGCGTAGCGGGTGAGCACGACGTCGCCGATCTGGCGTACCTCGACGACCTGGGCCCGGCGGCCCGGATGCCACGGGAAGCGCCCGTCCCCGACGAACCGGGGCGCCCGGCGGTCGCCGACGAAGAACGGCGCGACCACCAGGTGCAGTTCGTCGGCGAGACCCGCGGTGAGGAACTGGCAGTGCACCCGGCCCCCGCCCTCCACCATCAGCCGGCGTACGCCCCGGCCGGCGAGGTCGGTGAGCAGGGCCTCCGGGGTCACTTGCGTGCCCGCGTCGATTACCGTCGCCACCCCGCCCACCTGCTCCCGGGTCTTCTCCGCCACGCCGCTCGGGCAGTAGACCAGCTTCGCCCCGTCGCCGAGGGTGAAGAACCGGGCGGCCGGGTCGAGGTCCCCGCTGCCGGTGACGGTGACCTTCACCGGCGACGGGGGCAACCCGCGCGCCACCCGCTCGGCCCGTCGCCGGTCGGAGCGCACCAGCAACCGCGGGTCGTCCCGCCGGACCGTGGCCGCGCCGACCAGGATCGCGTCGCAGGCGGACCGGACCGCGTCGATCCGGTCGAGGTCGGCGTCGTTGGAGAGCAGCAGCCGCTCGGCGGTGGCGTCGTCGATGTAGCCGTCGATCGACATCGCGCAGCTGAGCAGCACGTACGGCCGGGCGGTCACGGCACGAACGGCAGGTCGAGGGCGTGGTCGGCGCGGGCCACCTTCGCCGCCAGGTAGTCGGCGTTCGTCGGGGACAGGTGCACGCCGGTCGGCACCCGGTCGACCACGGTCACGCCCAGCCGGTCGAGCTGGTCGGCCTTGTCCGGGTTGTTGCTGAGCAGGGCCACCCGGGTCACGCCCAGCGCGGCGAGCATCTGGGCCGCCACCGTGTAGTCACGCTCGTCGGCGCCCCGGCCCAGCGCCACGTTCGCCTCGTACGTGTCCAGGCCGCCGTCCTGCAGGGCGTACGCGTCGAGCTTGGCGTACAGGCCGATGCCCCGGCCCTCCTGGCGCAGGTAGAGCAGGTATCCGCCGGCCTCGGCGATCCGCTCGACCGCCTCCCGCAGCTGCGGCCCGCAGTCGCAGCGCTGGCTGCCGAACACGTCCCCCGTGAGGCACTCGCTGTGCGGGCGGACCAGCGGCGGGGGCGAGCCCGGTGCCTGCCCCCGCCCGGCGGCGGCCCGCTCTCCGAGCGCGAACGCGAGGTGTTCCCGGCCGTCGACCAGGCCGTGGAAGGAGTGCACCCGGGCGGTGGTGACGTACCCGTCGGGGAACCGCAGCGGGACCGTGACCTGGGTCCGGACCGTCGCCATGGGCAGAGTTTCGTCCATTCGTCAACCTCCGTCCGGGGCTGCCGGACGCGCCGGCACCGCACACCTCGCCCCCTCACCGTAGGCGGGATCACCGACAGTTGCGGGCCAGCCGGGCGGGGCCAGCCGGCGGCGGGCTTCGTCGACCAGCTCGGCCGACCGGGCCGCCGGTCGGCGGGCTCGCGCAACCGCAGCCAGTCGGCGAAGCCGGGTGGGAGTCGGGCGTCATCCCGCCATCGCCTCCGTCAGGGCCGCCGCCAGCCGCTGCCCGGTGACCGTCCAGCCGGTGAGGGTGTCCCGCCGCTGGCGGGCCGCGCGGCGCAGCCGGTCCCGCAGGGCGGAATCGGTGAGCCAGCGGCGCAGCGCGCCGGCCAGCGCCGCCGGGTCGTCGGGGGGCACCAGCAGGCCCGGCCGGCGGCCGTCCGGGGCGCGCCCGAGCGCCTCGGGCAGCCCGCCGGTGTCGCTGCCCAGCACCGGTACGCCCCGCGCGAGGGCCTCGGTGACCGCCATCCCGTACGTCTCCCGCCGGGACGGCAGCACCAGCAGATCGGCCGCGGCGTACGCGGCGTCCAGGGCGGCCCCGGTGCACGGCCCGGGCAGCCGGACCCGGTCGGCCAGGCCGGCGGCGGCGAGTTGCCCGCGGAGCCGGTCGACGAAGCCCGGGTCCCGGCTGAGCGCGCCGACACAGTCGCAGCTCCACGGCCGGTCGGCGAGGGTGGCCAGCGCGGCGGCGAGCACGTCGTGGCCCTTGAGCGGGGTGACCGCCGCGACACAGAGCAGCCGGGCACCGTCCGGCGAGCCGGCGGCGAGCGCCGCCCGGTCCGCGCCGGGCGTGGCGACCCGCACCCGGTCGGCCGGAAGCGGGTAGCGGTCGAGCAGCCGGCGACGGGTCCACTCGCTGGTGGCGACCACGCCGGCCGCCACGGCGAGGGACCGGGCCTCGGCGTCGTCCTCGATGGGCAGGTGCACCAGCACCACCAGGCGCAGCCGCCGGGCGTGCGGGGCCAGCACCTCCGGCACCGGCGCGGCGGCCAGGCCGTCGAGCAGGACCAGCGCGCCGTCGGGCAGCGCGGCCAGCACCCGGGCGAGGGCGGCCCGCTCCCCCGTCCCCGGGCGCGGCCAGTCGCCCGGCACGGGGTGCTCCCGGACGGTCCAGCCGAGCGCGGCCAGCTCGTGGCAGACACGGCGGTCGTAACCGTTGCCCCCGCTCGGGGTGGCCGGGTCGTCGATGTCGCCGGGCAGCACCACGTGGACGACCGTCATCCGGTCACAGCGACCGTTCGTAGCTGGCCCAGGCCACGTGCGACTCGTGCAGCGTGACGGTGATCCCGGTGAGGCCGCGGGCGCCCGCGCCGAGGCGGCCGGCGTGTACGGCCTCGGCGAGCCGGTCGGCGACCGTGCGGGCCAGCACCTCGGTGGTGGTGTTCATCCCGGCGAAGGCCGGCTCGTCGTCGAGGTTGCGGTAGGTCAGCCCCCCGAGGATCGCCTTCAGCTGCTCGGTGGCCAGGCCGATGTCGACCACGATCCCGTCGGCGTCCAGCTCCGGCCGGCGGAAGGTGGCGTCGACGACGAACGTGGCGCCGTGCAGCCGTTGGGCGGGACCGAACACCTCGCCGCGGAAGCTGTGGGCGATCATCATGTGGTCCCGGACGGTCACGCTGAACACAGTTCACTCCTCGTCGTAGGTGATGAGGTGGCAGAGCGCGGGCAGCCGGCCCGAGGCGAGCCGGTCGAGCACGTCGGGCAGCTCGGCGAAGCGGGACGGCCCGGTGAGCAGCGCGTCGAACACCGGGTCGGCGAGCAGCGCCAGGGCCAGCGCCAGCCGTTCGGCGTAGCCGCGGTCGGCCCGCCGGGGTGACACCGTGCCGACCTGGCTGCTGCGGATGCCGAGCCGCTTCGAGTGGAAGGCGCCGCCCAGGGTGAGGGTGACCGGGCGGTCTCCGTACCAGCTCAGCTCCAGCACGGTGCGCTCGGGGCGGAGCAGGTCGAGGGCGCGTTGCAGCCCGTCGGCGGTGGCGCTGGCGTGCACCACCAGGTCCTGATCACCGGCCGCGTCGGCGGGCTTGGCGAAGTCGACCCCGAGCGCGGCGGCCACCGCGGCCCGTGCCGGGTCCGCGTCGACCAGTTGCACGCGTACGCCGGGGAAGCGGGCGAGCAGGGCGGCGACGCAGCAGCCGACCATTCCGCCGCCCACCACGGTCACCCGGTCGCCGACCAGCGGCGCGGCGTCCCAGAGCGCGTTCACCGCCGTCTCCACGGTGCCGGCCAGCACCGCCCGGGCGGCGGGCACCTGATCGGGTACGAGCACCACGGCATCGGCCGGCACCACGTACGCGGTCTGGTGGGGGTGCAGGCAGAAGACGGTACGGCCACGCAGCCGGTCCGGCCCCTGCTCGACGACGCCGACGCTGAGGTAGCCGTACTTGACCGGGGCCGGGAAGTCGCCTTCCTGGAACGGGGCGCGCATGGCGGCGTACTGGTCGGCGGGGACCCGGCCGGTGAAGACCAGCGTCTCGGTGCCCCGGCTGACACCGGAGTAGCGGGTCCGGACCAGCACCTCGCCGGGGCCGGGCGAAGGCAGCTCAACCCGACGAATCTCGCCCTCCCCGGGGGCGCGGAGCCAGAAGGCCTGAGCGTCGCCGGTCACCGATCTTCCTCTTTCCGCCGTGGACCGAACCGGACGGCCGGGTGTCCCGTGTTGACTGACAGGGTTGTCGATCATAGCCACGGAGGGCGCGTGTCCACGGTTCGAAATGGTCCGCTGGTCGGGTTGATCGTCCAGTTCATCCTGCTGGCGGGGCTTGCCGTCACGGTGGGGATCGGCGTGTCGGGCTGGCTCGCCGGCGTGGCGTACGGGGTGGCCCTCGCCGGGCTGCTCCGGCGCGGCCTGCAAGCCGCCGGCGCGGACCGGCTCGGCCCGGCCGACCGGGTGACCCTGGTCCGGGCGCTGCTGGTCGGCGGGGTGCTGGCCCTGGTCGTGCCGGGCTCGGGTGGGCCGGCTGTGGCGGCACCGCCGAGGCCGGCCGCTGGCCGCCCACCCCGGCTACCCGATGGCCGCGCCGGTCAGGCCGCCTCGCGCCCCCAGTGCCAGGGCGCCGGGGTCGACTCGGGCGGTGTCACCCCGCCCCGGGCCAGGCGCATCGCCCGCTCGGCGTTGACCAGCGGCGGGCAGGGCGCGCTCTGGTCTGCGCAGAGCAGGCTGGGGCAGCGGCCGGCCTCGTCGGGCTGGTGCGCCTCGGCGACGTCGTACGCCAGCCGCCACAGCAGCGGGTCGGTCACGTCGTCCGGCAGGACGACTTCGTGGCTGGACCGGTGGTCGGTCGTGTCGGGCACCCCGTACCCCTCTCGTCGTGGCTCCCTTGACCAGGTCAAAGCTGCCTCGCCGAGCGCGGCCCGTCCACGAGGCGTCCGTCACCCTGCTTCCGAGCCGCGCGGCGGCCCGTCCGCCCGGACGAACGGCGGAGCATTCTCGCGCGGACGAACGGCGGCGGTCAGGCCGGGTACGCGCGGGTCTCCGCCGCCTTCACCGCGGCCCAGACGGTCTGGCCGGGGTGCAGCCGCAGCTGGGCGGCCGCGGCGGGGGTGACGTCGGCGGCGACCGCGACCGGCCCGTCCAGTTGGACGCGCAGGTTGTCGCCGTGCCGCTGCACCCCGGTCACGGTGGCCGGCCACACGTTGCGTGGGCTGCCGTCGGGGCGGGTGGGGTGCAACGCGACGGCGGCGGGCGGGAAGGCGACGAACACCTCGCCGTGCACCCGGTCGGCGGCGGTGAGGGTGAGCCCGCCGACGGTGACGGTGTGCCCGTCGGCGCGGCCCCGGTGCAGGTTGAGCCCGACCAGCCGGGCGACGTAGTCGGTGCGTGGGCGGGCGGTGACGGTGGCCGCGTCCCCCTCCTGGACCACTCGGCCGTGCTCCACGATGACCAGCCGGTCGGCCAGCACCAGCGCATCGAGGGGGTCGTGGGTGACCAGCAGGGTGGCGCCGGGATGGTCGCCGAGGTGCCGCTGGAGCTCGGCGCGGGTGTCCAGCCGGGTCCGCGCGTCCAGCGCCGCGAGGGGCTCGTCGAGCAGCAGCAGGGTCGGCTCGACGGCGAGCGCCCGGGCCAGGGCGACCCGTTGGGCCTGACCGCCGGAGAGCTGCCGCGGCCGGTGCCGGGCCTGCCCGCCGAGGCCCACCCGGTCCAGCCAGCCCTGCGCCCGAGCCCGGGCGGTACGCCGGTCGGCACCCCGGCGGCGCGGCCCGAACGCGACGTTGTCGAGCGCGCTGAGGTGCGGAAAGAGCAGATAGTCCTGGAACACCACGCCCACCGGCCGCCGCTCGGGCGGCACCCACACCCGCCGGTCCGGCCGGTCGAGGTCGACGCGAGCGAGGGTGAGGTGCCCGGCGCTGAGCGGATGCAGCCCGGCCAGGGTACGCAGGGCGGTGCTCTTGCCGGCGCCGTTCGGGCCGAGCAGGGCGACCACCTCGCCGGCGGCGATCCGTAGCCGGACGTCGAGGTGGAACGCGCCCCGGTCGGCGACCAGGTGCGCGTCGAGCAGGGGCGGGACGGTCACGTCGTACCGACCCAGCGGTCGCGCAGCCCGGCGAGGATGGCGACGGATACGGCCAGCAGGATGAGGCTGAGCACGATCGCGGCCTGCGGCTCGGTCTCCAGCGCCAGGTAGACGGCGATCGGCATGGTCTGGGTGCGGCCGGGATAGTTGCCGGCGAAGGTGATGGTGGCGCCGAACTCGCCGAGCGCGCGGGCCCAGCAGAGCACCGCGCCGGCGGCCACGCCGGGCGCGACCAGCGGCAGGGTGACCCGGGTGAAGGTGGTCCAGCGGCCGGCGCCGAGGGTGGCCGCCGCCTCCTCGTACCGGGGGTCGGCCCCACGCAGCGCGCCCTCGACGGCGAGGACCAGGAACGGCATGGCGACGAACGCCTCGGCGAGCACCACCGCGGCGGTGGTGAACGGCAGGGTCACCCCGAAGGTGGCGTCCAGCCACGAGCCGAGCAGCCCGCGCCGGCCGAAGACCAGCAGCAGCGCCACCCCGCCGACCACCGGGGGCAGCACCAGCGGCACGGTGACCAGGGCCCGGACCAGCCGCCGGCCGGGGAACTCGACCCGGGCGAGCAGCCACGCCAGGGGTACGCCGAGGGCGACACAGAGCAGGGTGGCCAGGGTGGCCGTCTCCAGCGACAGCCGCAGCGCGGTGAGCACACCCGGCTGCGCCAGCCGCCGGGGCAGGCTGGCCCACGGGGCGCGGGCGAGCAGCCCGGCCAGCGGCAGGACGAGGAAGGCCAGCCCGAGGCCGGCCGGGAGCAGCAGGGCCAGCGGCACCCGTTGCCGGGGGCGCGCGGTCACCGGCTCGGCGGGGCCTGGAAGCCGGCGGCGGTGAGCACGGCCCGGCCCGCGTCGGAGCGGACGTACGCGACGAAGGCCCGGGCCCCGGCCGGGTTTCCGGCGTGCGTCAGCACGACGATCGGGTAGTCGTTGACCGCCCGCGCCGACTCGGGGAACTCGACGGCGTCCAGCTCGGTGCCGGCGGCGCGGGCGTCGGTGCGGTAGACCAGGGCGGCGTCGACCTCGCCGAGCTTCACCTTGGCGAGCGCGCCCTTGACGTCCTGCTCGAGGGTGGCCGGGGTGAGCCGGACGCCGGCCGCGTCGAGGGCCCGCTCCGCAGCCGCGCCGCACGGCACCTGCGCGGCGCAGAGCGCCACCTTGGTGCCGGGCCGGGCCAGGTCGGCCAGCCCGCCGACCCGGTGCGGGTTGCCCTTGGGCACGGCGATGACGAGCTGGTTGCGGACCAGGGTGACCGGGTCGCCGGCGGCGTCGCCCGCGTCGGTGACGGTCTTCATGGTGGCGGGCGAGGCGGCGGCGAACACGTCGGCCGGGGCGCCCTGGGTGATCTGCGTGGCGAGCGCGGAGCTGCCGGCGAAGTTGAACGTCACGGTGGTGCCGGGGTGGGCGGCCTCGAAGTCCCGGCCGAGCTTCGTGAAGGACTCGGTCAGCGAGGCGGCGGCGAAGACCGTCACCGAGCCGCCGTCTCCAGATGCGGCCCGGTCGCCACTGCAGCCCGTCAGGCCGAGGGCCAGCGCGGCCGCCCCGGCGAGGGCGGCGCGGATCCACCGTACGGTCACGGGGCGGTCCTTCCCTTGGGCGCGGGGGCGCGCTCCACCACGACGGTGGTCGACTTGATCACGGCGACGGCCACCGAGCCGACCTCGAGGTCGAGGTCGTCGACGGCCTCGCGGCTCATCAGCGACACGATCCGGAACGGCCCGGCCTGGATGTCGACCTGGGCCATCACGGTGTCCTTCACCACGGCGGTGACGATGCCGCGCAGCCGGTTGCGGGCGGACGACAGCTCGGGGTGGCCCGGCGCGCGGACGAACGCCGCCAGGTCGACCCCGTCGACGACCCGGTGGCCGTGCTCGTCGCGGGTCGCTGGCAGCCGGCCCGCGTCGATCCAGCGGCGGACCGTGTCCGCGCTGACGCCGAGGAGTTCGGCGGCTTCACCGATCCGGAACACCGTCACGCGGCCACCCTAGCCTCTCGCATCTGCCGTAGGGAAGACCGCACAGCGCCCGCAGATTCTGGGAAAGAGAGAGGCCGATGCTGGCTTCTGCGGTCAGCGGACGACGGCGGGCGCGACGCGTCACCGGCCCGTACCGGCCAATCGCCAGGCCCGCGAGCGCAGCAGGCGCAGCCCGTTGAGACCCACGATGACCGTGGAGCCCTCGTGGCCGGCGACGCCGAGCGGCAACGGCAGGTGCCCGACCAGGTCCCAGGTGACCAGCACCGCGATGAAGGTCGCCGCGATCGCCAGGTTCGCCACCACCAGCCGGCGGGCCCGGCGGGCCAGCGAGATCAGCGCGGGCAGCGCGGCCAGGTCGTCGCGGACCAGAACGGCGTCGGCGGTGCGCAGGGCCAGGTCGGAGCCCTGCCGGCCCATCGCCACGCCGGTGTCCGCCGCGGCCAGCGCCGGCGCGTCGTTGACCCCGTCGCCGACCACCAGCACCCGGCGGCCGGCGCGCTGCTGCGCGCGGACCCGGTCCACCTTGTCGGAGGGGAGCAGTCCGGCGTGCACCTCCTCGATGCCGGTGTCGGCGGCCAGCCGGGCGGCGGCGCCGGGATTGTCGCCGGTGAGCAGCGCGGGCCGCGCGCCGGTCAGGCTGGTGAGGGCGGTGACGGCCTCCGCCGCCCCGGGCCGTGCCCGGTCGGCGAGGCCCAGGACCCCGCCCACCGCGCCGTCGACCACGACCACCACGGCGGTACGACCCGACTCCTGCACCGCGTCGATGATGCCCCCCACGGCAGGGTCCACGTCGGCGCACTCCGTCAGCAGCGCGGGGCTCCCGACCAGCACCCGGCGGCCCTCGACGGTCGCGACCACGCCGCGCCCCGGGGTGGCGGTGAAGTCGTCGACGGCGGGCAGCGCGAGCCCGCGGTCCCGGGCGGCGGCCAGCAGCGCCCCGGCGAGTGGGTGCTCGCTCGGGTGCTCGGCGGCGGCGGCCAGCCGGAGCAGTTCGTCCTCGTCCGGCCCACCGGGCACCGGGTGGACCTCCGCGACCCGGGGCGCGCCCTCAGTCAGGGTGCCGGTCTTGTCGAAGACCACCAGGTCGGTGTCGGCCAGCCGCTCGACCACCACCGCCGACTTGACCAGGACGCCGTGTCGCCCGGCGAGCGCGATGGCGGAGAGCAGCGGCGGCATGGTGGCGAGCACCACCGCGCACGGAGAGGCGACGATCATGAAGGTCATCGCCCTCAGCAACGTCGGCTGCAGCGCCGCGCCGACGGCCAGCGGTACGGCGAACAGGGCGAGGGTGGCGACCACCACGCCGACCGAGTAGCGCTGCTCCACCTTCTCAATGAAGAGCTGGGTCCGCGCCTTGGTCGCTGACGCCTCCTCGACCAGCGCGACGATCCGGGCGACCACCGACTCCGCCGCCGGGCGGTGCACCCGGGCCAGCAGGGTCCCCGCGCCGTTCACGGTGCCGGCGAAGACCTCGTCGCCGGGGTGCTTCGGGGCCGGCAGTGGCTCACCGGTGATGCCGGCCTGGTCGACGTCGCTGGCGCCGTCGACGACCACTGCGTCCGCCCCGATCCGCTCGCCGGGGCGGACCCGGATCACGTCGCCGACGTCGAGGTCCGCCGCGGGCATGACCTCCTCGGTCCCGTCGTCGTGGACCCGGGTGGCACGTTCCGGGGCGAGGTCGAGCAGCGCGCGGACGGAGTCGGCCGTGCGGGCGGTGGCGAACGCCTCGAGGGCCCCCGAGGTCGCGAAGATGACGATCAGCAGGGCACCGTCGAGCACCTGGCCGATGCCGGCCGCGCCCAGCGCGGCGACGATCATCAGCAGGTCCACGTCGAGGGTCCGCTCGCGCAGCGCGCGGAGGCCTGCCAGGGCCGGCTCCCAGCCGCCCGCCGCGTAGCAGGCGAGATAGAGCGTCCACCAGACGGGAGCGGGCGCGTCCGCGAGCTGGGCGAGGCCGCCCAGGGCGAAGAGCAGGGTCGCGGCCGCCGCCCAGCGCACCTCGGTCAGCGCCCAGAGCCGACCGGGGAGGCCCGGCCGGCGTACGGGGGAAGCGATGGTCGGGTCGGCGGGCGTGCGGGTGGTCAGGGTCACGAACAAGGACATTACCTGCATCAGTTCGCAGCTATTCAGTCAGCTGACCAGCTGAGCGATGGGACGAGGCTAGGCTGGGGCCGTGCACACCTCGCTGCCGGACTTCCAGATGCCCGAGGACGAGCAGGTCCACCTGGCCGCCGAGAGCTTCCGGATGCTCGCCGACCCGACCCGCATCAAGATCCTCTGGGCGCTGCTGCAGGGCGAGTCGTCCGTGGCCTGCCTGGCCGAGCTGGTCGGCGCCGCCCCCACCGCAGTCAGCCAGCACCTGGCCAAGCTCCGCCTCGCCGGGCTGGTACGCGGCCGGCGCGAGGGCACCTTCGTCTACTACTCGGCGGCCGACGTGCACGTACGGGCGCTCCTCGCCGAGGCGCTCTTCCACGCCGACCACACCGACCGCGACCTGCCCGACCACGCCAGCGGCGACCTGGCCGCACACGCCGCGGCCGGCGGCGGGAGCTGACCACCTGATCCCGCCCACCGCACGGGAAGCCGCAGCGGACCACCCACTCACGGTCGCCATCGGGCCACCCGTTCCGGCCGGGCACGGTTACCCTCGGTTCACGACGAGCCGGGGAGCGCCATGAGCAGCCAGACGACCGAGCAGCTGATGCCGGCGGCGTTCATCGGGCACGGCAACCCGATGAACGCCTTGGAGGTCAACCGCTACACCGCCGCCTGGCGGCAGTTCGGCCGGGCGGTGCCCCGGCCACGGGCGATCCTGGTGGTCTCCGCGCACTGGTACATCGGCGCCACCGCCGTCACCGCCATGCCCCGGCCGCCCACCATCCACGACTTCTACGGCTTCCCGCAGGAACTGTTCGACGTGCGCTATCCCGCGCCCGGGCTGCCCGAGCTGGCCGAGGAGATCAGCGACGTGGTGCACCCCACCTGGGTCGGCGCCGACGTGGACTCGTGGGGCATCGACCACGGCACCTGGTCGGTGCTCACCCACGCCTTCCCCGAGGCGGACATTCCCGTGGTGCAGCTGAGCATCAACGCGTTCAAGCCCCTGGACTACCACCTCGACCTCGGCGCCCGGCTCGCGCCGCTACGCGAACGCGGCGTGCTGGTGGTGGCCAGCGGCAACGTGGTGCACAACCTGGGCGGGGTGAACCCTCGCCTGGCCGACGAGGGCTTCGACTGGGCGCGGCGCTTCGACGACGCGGCCCGGGAGATCGTTCAGGACAGCCCGACCGAGGCGGCCCGGCTGGACGGGCACCGCGACTACGACCTGGCCGTACCGACCCCGGACCACTTCATCCCGCTGCTCTACCTGGCCGGGCTGGCCGGATCCGACGGGACCCGGCCCGACGTGCTGGTCGACGGGTACGCGTACGGATCGCTGTCGATGACCGCGTACACCCTCGGCCTCCGCTGCCACCGGGAGGAGCCGGGCGCCGGCGTGCCCTCGCTGCCGAGGAACGTGCCGCCGGACTCAGCCAACATCTGACCGCAGACCTGGTCGGCCGCCATGCGGGGCGGGTGGCCGAACATCTGCGGCGTGAGCAGCTCAACACGCAGCTCGGCGAGACCGAGCCCGGTGAGTGAGCCTCGACGTGCGGCGATCAGCCAGAACTTCCCTGGCGAAAAGTGCAACGAAACGCCACCCCCGAAAGACCTCAGTGTTGTGACCGACGCACAGACATCCACGCCGCCGGCCCCACCTGAGTTGGTCTACCGCGAGCATCGGGTGGGCCTGCTGCGCTTGGCCTACCTGCTTACCGGCTCGCGCGAGCACGCCGAGGACCTTGTGCAACAGGCTTTTGCAACGGCCTTCAACCGCTGGTCGTCGATCGAAGAGCCGGTGCCCTATCTCAAGCGCGCCATCGTCAACATGGCGCAGGACGCGCATCGGCGCAACGCTCGGGCCCGCCTGTTCAACCTGCGCGCACGGGTCGAGCCAGTCACCGAACAGCCTGAGATCGACGAAACCTGGGCTTACGTGCAGCGACTGCCCTACCGGCAGCGCGCAGTCGTCGTCCTGCACTACTACAGCGATCTGCCACTGCAGCAGATCGCTGACATCCTCTCCCGGCCCGCCGCCACCGTTCGCTCAGATCTGCGGCGTGCCCTCGACCGCCTCAGAAGGGCTCTGACGTGATGAGCATTTTCACCCGGCGCCGCGCCGGCAGCCGAATCGTCGCCCCGTCCGACCTCGACCGACAGCTGCGCCACAGCCTGCACGCCATAGCGGCCGCCATGCCGGAACGCCCGGCCCTGCCGGACCGGGCAGCCGGCGACCGAGCGCACGGACGCACTCGGCGCCGGACCGCTCTGGCTCTGGCCGCCCTGGCGATTCCCTTGACCGCCGCGGGCTACCTCCTCGGCCCCGAGTACGTCGACCAGATTCCCCCGAAGAACTCATTGCTCATCGGCGACGCGCACGGCGAACGCTACTGGATGATTCCGGGTCGGGTCAGCGACGACTGCGGTCAACCAATTTCCGCCGTCGAGCTCGTCGTCGAGGATCGGAACACGGTGGGTGAGGAGTGGAACACCATGGGCATCAGCTACGGGGACCCCAACGTCCGGCAAGCGAACGCCACGCTGTGCGGCGTCGACGAATCCGCCTGGCTGGCCGATCCGAGCCGCTTCGCTTGGGGCCACGTGAAGACCGCCGGCGATCGGATCTACCTGGTAGCCATGCACCCGACGGTTAAATCGATCAAGGTAGTCACGACGGTCAGCACCGAGACGATCGCCACCGTGCCCACTCCTGCGCGGCCGGACGGGCCCCGGTACGCCGCCTTCGACGTGCCCGAGAGCGCCACGAGCATCATCGCGTCCCTGCTTGACGCGGCTGGGCAACCCGTCCCTGGTGGCGAGCGCGACCTGACCAAGCGCTCGTAGCGCAAGTGGCGGCTGGACTGCCCGGAGCTCGCGACGGTTCAGTCGTGGTCGTAGACCGTGACAGGAATGTCCCGGGCGCAGAGCGTACGTCTGATCAGCGGTTCGATCCGGTCCCAGGTCCCGCCGGCCAGCCCGCAGCCGATCCGGGGCATGTGCACCGACGCGCCCAGCTTGCCGACCTGGTCGGCCAGTGCGGACAGGCAGCGCTCGACCGCCTCGTACCGGATCGGCGGGCCAGCGCTGCCGCGCCGCATGCCGCGCTGGCCGACCATGTTCGCGACCCACACGTCCGGGGCGACCCGGACCAGGCGGGTGGCACCGAGCCCGAAGTCGTTGCCGGCGCGGTGCCGGTGCCAGTCGCGGTAGTCCCGCTCCGGCTCCGGCCAACGCCGGGAAATCGCCAGCACGAAACCCTTTCCCCAGCCACCCAGGTCGTTGCAGAGGTGCGCGATCACCTTGCGGCCCTTGGCCGGTGGGTTGGTCGCGTCGCCTTTGATGATCGTCAGCGGCGTCACGACCGGCATCCTGCCGGCCGGGTACGACGATCGCCTCGGAATTACCGCGCCGCCGGAGCCGCGACCAGCCCGCGCCGTTGCGGCGGCGACAAACGGTGAACGCCTGCGACCGCCGGTCGCGGCGGCCTAGGGTGAGTACGACCGATGACGGTCACGCAGGCGAGGCGTAGCTGGCGAGGAGCGGACGTGACGGAGCCGGAAGAGGGCGAGGAAAAGAGCCACAAGACCGACGACGTGCTCTTCTCCCCCGACGGGGACCCGCACCACACCCCGTCCCAGAACCCACGGCCCGACGAGCACCAGCCCGTCCGGTTCCAGCACGACGGCGAGACGGAGACCGTCGTCGACGAGTGAGGCACCGCCCGGTTCGGGGGGGTCCAGGTGGTCGAGCAGGGGTTGCCCCGCCGCGTGCGGTGCGGTTGGCTGTCGGAAAGCATCCACCGCACCGGTAAGGCGTCGACATGGTCCTGCTGGCGGCGCTGTCGCAGACCCCGGACGAGCGCCCGGACGCGATCCGGGTCGCCGGGCGGTCGATCTCCGGCACCCACCTGTGGGAAAGCGCGTCCGCGGTGGCCGACCGCATCCGCGGCATGGACCGGATCGCGGTGGAGGCGACACCGTCGCTGGAGACGGTCGTGGGAGTCGTCGGGGCGCTGCTGGCGGGCGTGACCGTGGTGCCGGTGCCGCCCGACGCGGGGCCGATGGAGCGTGGGCACATCCTGCGGGACTCCGCCTCGGAGGCGGTGCTGGCTCCGGCCGACGCCGCTGCGGAGGACGGTGACCTGCCGGTGGTGCCGGTGTCGCCGCGCGACCGGTCGGCCAGCCGCCATCCCGAGCCGCCGAGCGACCGGCCCGCGCTGATCCTCTACACCAGCGGGACGACCGGGCTCCCGAAGGGAGTGTTGCTGTCCCGCCGGGCCATCGCCGCCTGCCTCGACGGTCTCGCGGCCGCCTGGTGCTGGACACCGGACGACCTGCTGGTACACGGGCTGCCGCTGTTCCACGTCCACGGCCTGGTCCTGGGCGTGCTCGGCCCGCTGCGGCTGGGCGGCCGGCTCGACCACGTCGGCCGTCCCCGATCCGAGGGGTACGCCGCCGCCGGTGGCACTCTGCTGTTCGGGGTGCCGACCGTCTGGTCCCGGATCTGTGCCGACCCGTCCGCCGCCCGGGCGTTGCGGGGCGCCCGGTTGCTGGTGTCCGGCAGCGCGGCGCTGCCGGTGGCGGTGTTCGACGGCCTCCACGCGCTCACCGGGCAGCGGGTGGTGGAACGCTACGGGATGACCGAGACGCTGATCACGGTGAGCGCCCGGACGGACCGGGCGCGCGTGGCCGGCACGGTGGGCTGGCCCCTGCCCGGGGTGGAGACCCGGCTTGTCGACGAGCACGGCGCGCCGGTGCCCGCCGACGGGGACGGGATGGGCGAGCTGCTGGTACGCGGGCCCACCCTCTTCGACGGCTACCTCAACCGCCCGGACGCCGACGCCGCCGTGCGGCCGGACGACGGTGACATCGCGACGGTCGCGGCGGACGGTCGACACCGGATCGTCGGGCGGGCCTCCGTCGACCTGATCAAGTGCGGTGGCTACCGGATCGGGGCCGGCGAGGTGGAGGAGGCGCTCCTGGCCCACCCGGCGGTACGCGAGGCGGCGGTCGTCGGCGCCCCGGACAGGGTGCTCGGACAGCAGGTCACGGCGTACGTGGTGGCGGACGGGGCCACCGAGCCGGAGTTGATCGACTTCGTGGCCCGGCAGCTCGCCGTTCACAAGCGACCGCGACGGGTCCACTTCCTCGACGCCCTGCCGCGCAACGCGCTCGGCAAGGTGCAGAAGTCGCGGCTGGGCTGAGCCGCCGCCCCGCGTCCCGTGGCGACGGCCGCCGCGAGGGGCCGCGGGAGAGGGTTCACCCCGCGGGCGGCCGGGGTGAACCCTCTTCCCAGGCCGGGACCGGGCGGACCTCAGTCCTCGGCGCGCCAGCGGTAGAACACCTTGGCCACCCCGTCCTGCGGGCCCCGCCAGGTGTCCGGCCGGTACGGGCTGATGTACGGGCTCAGATCCTCCATGATCTTGGCGAACGCCGGCTTGTCGTGGTTGTGCCGGGTGGCCTCGGCGATCGCCGCGTCCTGTTCCAGCAGGTGCACGTACACGTCGTCGATCGAGTACAGCCAGCGCCCGGTCACGCCCAGCTCGACCGGCAGCGGTCCGGCGTCGGACTCGGCGAAGATGCGCGCCACGTCGGGCTCGGCGCCCGGCTTGATCCGTCCGACGATCAGGGTCAGCGTCCTGTCCGTGGCCGGCTCGCCGTCCGGCTCCCAGTGGTAGAACTCCTTGGCCACCGAGTCGGACGGGTTCTTCCAGTACCTCGGGTACGGCGTCACGTACGGGGCGATCGCCTCGGCGATCTTCTGGAACGCGGGCAGCCCGCGCGTCTGGCCCGACACCTTCGGGTCCTGCTTGCGCTCGATGACGTGGATGTAGAGGTCCTCGTGCGAGAGCAGGATCCGCCCGATGACACCGAGATCCTGCGGCCGGGTGGTCCGGTCGTAGTAACCGAAGACGTCGCCGACGGTGCGCTCACTGCCGGGGACCATGTGGCAGACGATCACATTCCGGAAGACCATGACTGCTCCTTGGGTGGGGTCGGTTCACGGGACTGCGGTGGCGCCGCGTACGCCACCTGCTACGGGGCCGCCGAGGCGGCGAAGGTGACCGGTAGCTCCAGCAGGCCCCGGAACGGCGACGCCGCCGGCAGCCGGCGCACCTCGGCGAGCGGGACCCCGAGCCGCAGGCCGGGCAGCCGGCGCAGCAGCGCACCGAGGCCGATCTGCGCCTCCATCCGGGCCAGCGAGACCCCGAGGCAGTAGTGGACGCCGTAGCCGAAGCCGAGGTGCGGACCGCGTACCCGCCGCAGGTCCAGCTGGTCGGGGTCGGCGAAGTGCGCCGGGTCGTGGTTGGCCGAGTTGATCACGACCCCGACGACCGACCCGCGCGGGATGCACACCCCCTGGTACTCGACGTCCTCGGCGGCGATCCGCGGGCTGGCCACCGGCAACGGGCCGTCGAACCGGAGCAGCTCCTCGATCGCCGACGGCAGCAGCTGCGGCGTGGCGCGCAGCAGTTCCAGCTGGTCGGGATGGGTCAGCAGGGCCAGCGTGGCGTTGCCGAGGAAGTCCGCGGTCGTCTGGTGGCCGGCGAACAGCAGCAGGAACGTGGTGGTGACCAGTTCCGCCTCGGACAACGCACCGTCCCGGTCGCAGGAGTCGATCAGCGCGCCGATGATGTCGTCGGCCGGATGCGCGCGTTTGGCCTGCATCAGGTCGACGAGATAGTCGTGCAGCTTCAGCTGGGCCTCCTGCACGGCCGCCCGCTCCTCCTCGGGAGGGCGGCGGGAGGACCCGGAGGTCCGGATCACCTGGGTCCAGTCGAGCACCCGCGCGTGGTCGGCCTCGGGGATGCCGAGCAGCTCGCAGATCACCATCATCGGCAGCGGGATGGCGAACTCGTGCATCAGCTCGGCCCGGCCCTGCGGGACGATCTTGTCGAGCAGGCCGTCCACCATCTGCGCCACCCGCGGCCGCAGCGCCTCGATCCGGCGCGGCGCGAACGCCTGCGAGATGATCCGCCGCAGCCGGGTGTGCTCCGGCGGGTCGGAGTTGAGCATGTTCTTGTTCAGGCCCTCGGAGTTCGGCCCGAAGAGCCGCAGGTAGTGCTGGCCGGGGCCGTAGAGGTCCTTGGACAGCCGGGGGTCGGTGAGCGCTGCCCGGGCGTCGTCGAACGTGGTGATCAGGTACTGGTCGAACCGCGGCGAGCTGACCGGGCACACCGGCTGGTCCGCCCGCAGCCGGGCGAAGGTGGGATACGGGTCGGCGGCGAACTCGTCGGTGTAGATGTCGGATCCGCGTACGACGTGGTCGGTCATCGTGACTCCTCCGCCTCGCTGTGCACGCTGTGCAGGACCTGGTAGGTGTTCCGTTGCGCGGATTCACGCAGCTCGCGGATCATGCGCAGCAGCCGGTCACGGTGCTCGCTGCGGCCGAAGGCGTCCAGCCGGGCACGGTCCGCCCAGTCGCTGATGATCAGGTAGCTGCGCGGGTCGTCGGCGTCGCGGACCAAATCCTGGTGCAGGCAGCCGTCCATCGTACGGATCTCCTCGGCCGCCGCGAGCCACTCCTTCTCGAACCGTTCCTCACAGCCCTGCCTGGTACGCATCGCGAGTACGGTGCGGACCCGGGTCATCGCGCACCTCCGAACACCAGGTGCAGGTGCTTACGGAGCGCATCGGCGTCGATCGGCTGGCTGCGGAACCCGACGTGCCCGTCCGGCCGGACGAGGTACAGCGCGGCGCCACGGACCCCGTACGCGGTGCGGAACTCGCCGCCGGTGTCGCGGACCACGGGCGGGGCCAGCAGCCGGGGCGCCCGGGCGTCCGGACTGAGCAGCAGGTAGCCGTCGATCTCCTCGGACGCCTGCCGGTGGACGTCGGCGTACAGCTTCTCCAGCGCGGCCAGCGTCCCCTCGTCGGCCGAAGCGTCCGCGTACACCAGCAGGGTGTGTCGGGTGCCGCGGGTCAGGTCACGCAGCCGCAGCGGGTGCCCGACGCCCTGCCGGCGCAGGCCGCCGACGTCGGGGGCCCGGTCACCGGGCCGGGGCCCGTCCCGCAGGGCGTCCGGATCGGTCACGCACTCCCCCACCAGCGGGCTGTCCGCGTAGCTGAGCAGCATGGACATCTCCTGCAGGAACTGGCGTTTCAGGTCCTCGCGGTCCAGCTCGTCGGTGAAGGCCATCCGGACGGCGCGCCCGACGATCTCCTCCCCCTCCGGCCGCCGCTCGGTCTCGTAGCTGTCGAGCAGCCCGGGTGCCGCGATGCCGCGCACCGCCAGCGCCAGCTTCCAGGCCAGGTTCCAGGCGTCCTGGATGCCGGTGTTCATGCCCTGGCCGCCGGCGGGCGGGTGCAGGTGCGCCGCGTCGCCGGCCACGAACACCCGGCCGTCCCGGTACCGGTCGACGATGCCGTGGCTGATCCGGAACACCGACGACCAGCGCAGGTTCGACGCCCGCGTGCCGGGCGGGGCCAACTGGTCGAGCGCGGCCTGGACGTCGGCGAGGGTCGGCGCGTCCAGTTCCTCGCTGAACCCGGGCGGGGCGTCCTTCCCGCCGGTCTGCGCGAAGAACCGGGGCGGCGCGAGCGTGGCGATCCGGTACCGGGACTCGCCGCGCAGCGGAACGCACACCAGCATGCCGTCCATCCGGCCCTCCGTCTCGTGCAGGAACCGGAGCAGGTGACCGTCCGGCATGTCCCAGTCCACGTCGACGTCGCCGAGCATGAACAGTTGCGGGAACCGGCCCAGCCCGCCCGTGAAGGTCAGCCCGAGCAGCTCGCGGACGCGGCTGTGCGCGCCGTCGCAGCCGACGAGGTACTTCGCCCGTACGGTCTCCGTGCCGCCGTCGGCGGTGGCGACCGTGGCGAGCACGCCGTCGTCGTCCTGCGTGAACCCGATCAGCTCGGCGCCGCGCTGCGGGCGTACGCCGAGGGTGGCCAGGCGTTGGGTGAGGAGGCGCTCGGTCTCGTACTGGGGCAGGCCGAGATGCGCGTACGGCAGCTCCGGCAGCTCCCAGCTCATCCGGTGGGTCTCCACACCGTTGACGAACACCATGTTCCCGGTCAGCCAGATCCCGGCGTCCATGGCCTCCCGCACGATGCCCTGGTCCTCCCAGAGCTCCATCGTGCGGCAGTGCACCCCGATCGCCTTGTCGGCCTGCCCCGCGGGGGTGGCCAGCTTGTCGATCACCCGGCACTCGACGCCGCGCCGGGCCAGCTCGAGGGCGGCGGTGAGCCCGGTGGGCCCCGCGCCGACCACGAGTACGTCCGTTGTCCTGTGCACAGCAGTTGCCTCCCTGCCCGTAGTCGGTTCAGGCCCGCTTCCGGACTCGACCTCGACGTGGAAGAGGCGGCGTCGGAAGTCGAGCAGGAACGGTGCGATCGGTCCGGCCTCCTGCTGGGCGTGGGCCGGGTCGCTGATCCAGCGGTGGAACTCCGCCTCGCTGGTCCACTCGGCGAAGATGTGGAAGACGTCCGAGCCGGGCTCGTGCAGCAGTTCCTCGCGCAGGTACCCGGGCACCCCGCCCATCCGAGCGGTGACCTGGGGGTATCCGCGTTCGAACTCGGCGAGCCGGTCGGCCGGCACGGTCAGCTCGACGTCCACGAAGATCCGCGGCCCCCCGCGGCCGTCGTCGCGCATCACCCGGCGGCTGTCCGGTCCGGATGCCTCGATCAGCGGCCGGACGGCGTCGGCGAGACGCGCCGCGACCGGCCCGGCCTGGTAGTCGCGCAGCGCCGACTCGTCGGCCCACTCGGTGACGACGACGAACGCGCGCGGATCGGTGGCGTCGCGCAGCAGGCCGTGCCGGATGTTGCCGGCCACTGCGCCGATCTGCCCGGCGACCATGCGCCAGGCCGACTCCACGGCGGGCTCGAGCCCCGGGCGCGCGCGCATCCGGACCATCGTCCTGATCATCAAAGCTCCTTCGACGGCCTGCGGGAGACGGTGGACCGGTCGGGGCGGGTACGGCCCGAACCACCACGTCGTCGTCCTGCGACCGTGCCGGAGGTCGCGTCAACCCGCCGTCACCGCCGACCGGCACCGAGTCCGGGATCGTTGACGCGGCCGGGACGGCGGGCTGATCCGCTCGGCGCGTCTGACACACCACGCCGCGAACTGGAGCTGTCGCCCGTAGATGCTCGCGGGACGCGTTACGCCGGGCGGGTCGGCGACAGCGCGCGGGTGACCACGGTGAGGTCCTCGGAGCCGAGCCCCTGGGCCAACGCCCGGCGCCACTCGTCGGCCAGGCCCTCGGCTGCGGGGAACCGGCCGGCGTCGATTTCGCGCAGGGCCAGGTCCACGTCCTTGACCGCGAGGGCGAGCGGGTACTGGGTGCGGTAGTCGTCCCGGCCGATCCGCTCCAGCTTCTCCGCCGCCCAGGTCGACACCAGCGGGCTGCCCCGCATCGCCGCCAGCACCGCCGCGCGGTCCAGCCCGAGCGAGTCGCCGAACGCCACGGCCGCGGCGAGCCCCTCGGCCACGAAGGCGAGCAGCAGATTGTTGACCAGCTTCAGGCGGGAACCGGTGCCCGTCGCGCCGACCCAGACCGTACGCTGGCCGACCGCGTCGAAGACCGGGGCGACCCGCTCCCGGGCCTGCTCCGGCCCGGACGCGAAGACGACCAGCTGGCCCTGCTCGGCCGGGTTCCGGCTGCCGGCCACCGGCGCGTCCACCAGGACGATCCCGGGCCGCGCCGCGGCGACCCGCCGGGCCAGGTCCTCCGTGTCGGTGACCCCGATGGTGCTCATCTGGGCCCAGACCGCGCCGTCCGCCATCGCGGCCAGCATCCCCTGGTCGAACGCGATGGACCGGACGGCGGCCGCGTCGGTCACCATGGTGACCACCACGTCGGCATCGCGGGCCGCGTCGGCGGGGCTGTCGGCCACCTCCGCGCCCTGGTCGGCCAGTCCGCGGGCCGGCTCCGGGTGGCGGTTCCAGACGACCGTCGACAGGCCCGCCCGGAGGATGTTCCGGGCCATCGGCGCGCCCATGCCGCCGAGCCCGAGCACCGCCACCCGCCGAGTCTCCGCCATCTTCTCCCCGCTTCCCCCACCGGCAGCGTAGGCCAGCGCGAGTGACGGTGGCCCGGAATGAGCACTACTCGCGCGACGGCGGATGCCGCCGAAGCGAGGGCGCGGGCCCGGGCCGGCGTGTCAGGATCACCCTCGCGGGCGGCGCGACCGGCTCCGGTGGGTCGCGCCCGATGGCTGTTGTGGGGGTTGTCGTGAAGTATCAGGAGTTCGTCGCACGGGTTCGCGAGCGGGGCGAGTACGACAACGCGGCCGAGGCGCAGCAGGTCATCAGCGTGGTGGTGACCTGCCTCGCGGAGCGGTTGACGCCGGACGAGGCGAGGCAGCTCGGCTCGCAGTTGCCGGCGGAGATGGGTGACTTCCTGGAGTCGGCGGCCGGCGGCGCCCAGCGTATCGGGGTGACGGAGTTTCTCCGGAAGGTCAGCGACGGGATCGGCGCGACGGAGCGCACCGCGGAATGGGACGCCAGCGCGGTCCTGTCGACCATCGCCGACGCCGTGTCCGGCGGCGAGCTGAACGACGTGGTGACCCAGCTGCCGTCCGGCTACGCGGCGCTGTTCGGGCGCCCCAACGTGTCGGGCTGAGGGCACGCGGCGACGACGGCAGCGCGCCGACCACGGCCCGCTCTCAGCGGCTGGTCGTGCCCGCCAGCAGCGCCAGCCCGGTCTCCGGGTCGACTCGCTTGGCGAGGCTCGCCCCGACCTCGGAGATGACGACCTCCAGGGTCGGCCACACCGCACCGCGGAGCAGGTGACCGCCGATGGTGCTGCCGTCCCGCCGGCCCAGTACCGCGTGCACGTGCAGCGCCGCCTTGCCCTTGTCCTCGGCGATGTCGCCCAGCAACGACAGGACCTCGACCTGCTCCCGGACGGGGATACGCCGGTAGTCGCGCCTCTCGCGCTCGAAGTAGCCGAGGTCGGCCTCGGCGAATCCGCCGACAGCGGTGACCCGGGCACCACGGATGCCGTTACGCTGTGCCGCCTCGGTTACGGCCGCCACCGCGTCCTCGCCCTTGTCGACCACGACCACCACGACGCGCCGGTCACCGTCGCCCAGTTCGACTTCCCTCATGATCACCCTCGTCTCGTCCGCCGGAGCCGCCGACCTCCGGTCCGCGCCGCGAGCCGTCCGTCGGCCGCCCGATCGCCGTTCCCCCGCCACGCTATCGGCGCGGCCGGCCCGGACAGGCGATATCAGCCGGGTCCAATCCGCCCTGATCGGGACGTCCGTTCCGTACCGCCCAGGGCCGGGCATGGTTCTGCCCACGGTTTGCCCGGGGCGCGGCCGGGAAGCCAAGCGGTTCCACGGCGCGAGCACGGTGGCCGCGCCGACGTGAGCCGGGAGGTTGAGATGGCTGACCGAGAACGACTTCATGATCTGCGCAGGCAGGCCCACGACGCCGGCATCGAGGGCAACTCCAAGATGACCGAGGGCCAGTTGCAGCAGGCGCTCAAGCGGGTCGGCAAGGGCGAACAGCCGCAGGCGGCCAAGCGGCAGGCCAAGAGCTGACCGTACGCACGGGCGCCGGCATCCCCCGGAGGGGGTGCCGGCGTCGAAGTTCTTCATGACCGGCTGGTCGTCCCGTTGTCGTGCGGCTGGGCGCGGATTCAGCGCCGCCCGATCAGGGGCGCGTAGTCGGTCGCGGTCAGCGGCAGCCGGGACAGCGACCCGTCCGCGCGCGGCACCTCCAGCGGCTGGCCGTCCCGCCGGAAGGTGACGCCGTGCACGTCGGCGCGGCTGGTCAACGTGCAGACGATCTGGCCGAACGCGAGGATCTCGTCGCTGCGCCCGGTCTCGTCGCCGGCCCCGCCGACCTCGACGTCGGCGACGCCGCCGCTGAGCTGGGCGCCGGCCACCGAGGCGGTGCCGGTCAGGGCGCTGGTGAAGCCGGCGTCCCGTTCCATGTTCCCGGGCCCGGCCAGCAGATGCCGCAGATGGGTGTCGACGTCGGGTAGGTAGTCCACACGCCGCACCACCGTGACCAGGCGGTCACCGCGGACGAAGCAGAGGGACTCGTTCGCCCGTCCGGCGTTCGAGGCGGCACCGCCGCCGACCGGGCTGGGCAAGGGGCCGGGCGGGGACTGCACCGGGCGGGGGGCGTCGTCCACGGGAACGCCGCACCCGGCGAGCAGGAACACGGCGCAGATCAGCGACGACACCCGTCGCCTCATGGCAGGCACCCTGGCAGCTCCACCCGGAACCGGGCGCCGCCCGGCGAGCGGTCCGTCACCGTGGCGCGGCCGCCGTGCGCTGCCGCGTGTTCGGCGACGAGCGCCAGGCCGAGACCGGTCCCGTCGGTGCCGGCGCGGGCGTGAGCGGCCCGGCCCCGGACGAAACGGGCGAAGATCAGCTCTCGGTCCGGCTCCGGCACCCCGGGGCCGTCGTCGTCCACCTCGATGACGCCGGTGCCGTCGTCCTCGCAGGTCAACCGCACCTCCACCGGTCCACCGGCGTAGCGGACGGCATTTTCCACCAGATTGAGCAGGATCTGCGCCACCCGGCGCCGGTCGACCAGCCACTCACCGTTGCCGGACGGCGCAGCGAGCACCAGGGTCTCCGACAGGCCGTGCGTCCGGCAGGCGTCCCGGGCCAGCGCCTCGACGTCGACGCGTTCCCGCTGCACCGGGTGCTCGGTGCGGGCCAGTTCGATCAGGTCGTCGACCAGCCGCTGGAACCGGGCGATCTCGTCGGCGACGAGACCGGCGGCGGCCGCCGTGCGTTGGTCGTGGTGCTCGCGCCGGCGGTCCAGCACGCTCGCCGCGGCGGCCAGGGTCTGCAACGGGGAACGCAGTTCGTGGCTGACGTCGGCGGCGAACCGGCGGTCCCGTTCGATGTGCCGGACCAACTGCTCCACCATGCGGTTGAACGAGGTGGACAGGCGGGTGAGGTCGGGATCGGTGGCGGGATCGAGGCGGGTGCTCAGGTCACCGGCGGCGATCCGCTCGGCGGCGTCGGCGACCGCGGTCAGTGGCCGCAGGCTGTGCCGGGTGGCGTACCAGCCGAGGGCCGCGCCGGAGCCGGCGACCATGATGGCGACCGCGGTGAGCGTCAGCCCCACCAGCTGGAACGTCTGCTCGACCTCGCGCAGCGAGGTGAGTTCGTAGTAGCTGACGGTCGGCGAGAGCGGGACGCCGACCAGCAGGACCGGCTGCCCGTCCGTCCGGATCCGCTGCACCGCGGGCTCGCCCGAGCGGACCATCCGCTGCAACTCCACCGGGACCGAACTGGCGCCGATCTCCGCGCTGCGGGCGTACCAGCGCTCGTCGCGCTGCACCAACGGCCGCCGGCTGCTGCCGGTGTCCAGGGATCGCAGCACCTCCGCGACGTCGGCCGTGTCGGTGTCCAGACCCGCGCGCACGATCGCGGCATCGAAGTAGGCCACGCGGATCGCCGCGCGTTCCCGCTCGTCGAGCAGGGACCGGCGGGTCAGGTCGTACGAGAAGAGGGCCATCGCCACCGCGAGCAGCAGCGCGCCGATGGCGAACGCGGCGGTGACCCGGGCGCGCAGTCCGAGGCGGTTCATCGTTGAAGTTTGTAGCCGAGACCGCGGAGGGTGACCAGATGGCGGGGGCTGCCCGGATCCTCCTCGATCTTCTGCCGCAGCCGGCCCACGTGCACGTCGACCAGCCGCTCGTCGCCACTGTCGTAGCCCCACACCCGCTGGAGCAGCTGCTGGCGGGACAGCACCTTGCCGGCGTGCTGGGCCAGCTCGCAGAGCAGGCGGAACTCCGTCCTGGTGACCGCGACCGGCCGGCCGGCGCGGCGGACCTCCCCGGCGTCCGCGCTGATCTCCAGGTCGCCGAAGACCTGCACCGCGACCGGCGTGGTGGCCGCCCGGGCCCGGCGGCGCAGCGCCCGCAGCCGCGCGGACAGCTCCTTGATCGCCACGGGCTTGACCAGGTAGTCGTCGGCGCCGGCCTCCAGGGCGGCCACGATGTCGTGGGTGTCGTCCCGGGCGCTGACCACCACGATGGGCACGTCGTCGTCGCGGCGGAGCTGGCGGATGCACTCGAACCCGTCCAAACCGGGGAGCATGAGGTCGACGAGGACGTTGTCCGCCGGGTCCTGGCGTTGCCGGCGCAGTCCCTCCTCGGCGCTCGCCGCCCCGTACGCGGTGTAACCCTCCTCCTCCAGCGCGAGCAACAGCGCGAGCCGGATCCGGTCGTCGTCCTCGATCACCAGTACGGCTGTCACACCGGCATCATCCCTGGCCGAGCTCTGGATCTCCAACCCCGTGATCTCCGGCGCGGATTTGTCACACAACTGTCACACCGCTGCGGGACGACCTCCAAGATCGGCACACAGAGTGTGAGGAGCCAACGGATCGAGCCGCAGAGGAGCCGCCAGTGACCGCGCACCACCCACTCCCCCCGGAGTGCCGGGTGCCCCGGGTCGAGCTGGACATCACCGCGGAGCTCGACCTGCCCCGACTCCCCGAGGTGGGTACGGTCCTGGACCGGGTCCTGGCCCTGCAACCGGCCGAGGTGGTGATCGACCTGTCCGAGTGCCGGCACCTCGATCCGGCCGCCATCGGGCTGCTGCTCGACGTCGAGCGACGGCTGGCCCGGCGCGGCGGCGTACTCACGCTCCGCGATCCGCATCCGCGGATCCGCCGCATCCTGGACAGCGCCCGTCCCGAGCACCCGCCGCCGGCCGCCGACGCGGACCGGCGCGCACAGCCCGTGGGCGGCGAAGCGGCCGGCACCGGGCCGGCGAGACCGGCGCTCGGGCGGGCGCGGGTCGTCACGCGGACCTGAACCGCCGCAGCGAAGCCCAAGGAGGAATCAGTGACCGGCAGCGCGCTCCTCAGCGCCCTCGCCATCGGCCTCGGCGTCGGCATCGTGGGCCGGCTCGTCCTGCCGGGGCCGAAGGCCGCACCCGTGTGGCTGACCGTCGCCCTCGGCGTGGCCGCCGCGGTGCTGGGCTCCGTGACCATCCGCCTGGTCGGCGTGGCCGTGGACCAGGCGCTGCCGCTGCTGCTCGCGCAGGTCGGCTTCGCGGTGACCGCGGTGGTGGTCGGGGTCGTCACCGCCGGGCGGCGGGGCGCCGAAGGTGCCCGCCGGCCCTGAACCGCCGCACCACCCGGCACCCGCCGAGCCCGCACCTAGCGAAAGGAGAGGCATGACGGTCGTACCGGCGGACAATCTGATGAGCCTGATCTGCGACGGCTGCGGCGACACGATCACCGGAACGGCCTGCGTCCTGCCCGACGCCGAGGTCGTCTGGACGCTGGTGTTCGAGCACGGCTGGACCGGCTCGCCCTTCGCCTCCGGCCCCCACCACTGCCCCCGCTGCGGCCTCCGCGCCGCCCAGGACCGGGGCGAGGGCACGACGCGGGGCCACGAGCTCGACGACCCGCTCGGCGTCGACGACCTCGACGGGATCGGCGACGGACGGGCGGCCGACCTCGCGGACCCGGCGGAGGGGGTACGGCGGGCGCTGGCCGAAGCGGTCACGCTCGACCGGCAGGTGCTGGTCGACCTCGCCGAGGTGCGCACCATCGACTCCACGGGCCTCGGCCTGCTGGTGCGCGCGCATCAGGACGCGCGGCAGGACGGCAACCTGCTCTGCCTGGTGGCGCCGTCCCGCTTCGTCCGGACCGTGCTGCACACCATGCGGCTGGACAGCGTCTTCCCGGTCTTCCTCACCCGTGCGGCCGCCTTCCGGCGGCCCGTCGGCCCGCCGGTCGGATCCACCCGCCCGGCGCCCGCAGCGAACGCGGTCCGGCAGATTCGGCCGCCCGTGGAGCACCCGCCCGCCCGGCCGAGTCCGGCGGTACCCGTCCAGCAGGCGACGACCACGGAGGTCGCAAGGTGATGCCCTGGCCCTTTCCCGAGCACAACCCCTACGTCAACGACGACGGTGCGGACGACGAGGACCTGCGTCTCGCCGCGCTGGTGGCGCAACGGCTGAGCGCGGACTGGACCACCCGCCGGCAGCAGATCTCGGTGAGCGTGCAGAACCGGGTGGTCATCCTGACCGGGATGGTCGCCGATCCGGCCACCCGGCGGGCGGCCGGCGACCTGGCCTGGGACGTCATCGGCGTCTTCGACGTCTGCAACGCGCTCACCTTGTACGGTCGAGGGCGTGGCCGCCGATGAGCCCGGGCCGTTCGGAGCGGGCGACCGAGGACGCGACAGCCGGCCTCAGCGGCGCACCGACACCCGCCGGCCCCGGGTGCTGCGCCCGCCCGGCGGGCCGCCGGGGCCGGGCTACCGGCGCCCGTCCCGGTGAGCTGCCGCTTCCCTGACCCTGCGTCGGTCGCCCGGCACCGCGCCCAGCTACTCGTCGAGCCGGGTGCGGGGAACCATGTCGGGCGACCAGCGCAGGTCGTACCGGGGGGCGGCGACCGACTGAGCGAAGGCCGCCGCCGCCCCGGGGGAACTGACGATGCGCCAGTCCAGTTCCTTGTTCACCTCGAACCAGATGAGGCCGATGATGTCCTTGTGGGCGGGCAGGCCCCGCAGGGTCTGCCTGATCCATTCGGCCTTGCGTCCGCCGCCGTCCGAGGCACCGGTCTCGGTGACGACCAACGGCCTGCTGGTGAAGGTCCGGATCTCCTTGATGGTCGGGCTGAAGATCGAGTCGAAGGACCAGTACTGCTCGAAGGCGCCCGTGCCGTAGTAGCCGGTGACCCCCACCCAGTCGACGTACTCGTCGCCGGGGTAGTACCCGGCGAGCTGGGGCGTCGTCTTGTTCCACCGGGCGTTCGGGCTCCACACCCAGATGACGTTGGTGACCCCGGCGGCCCGGAACAGGTCATGTACGTGGCGCCACGCCTTGACGTAGTCGCCTGGCCGGTTGCCGTTGGCCTTCTCGCACCACGGGTACCAGTCTCCGTTCATCTCGTGCGCGAACCGGATGGCCACGGGATAGCCGAGCGATTTGACCCCTTCGGCCCAGGTCCGCAGGTAGCTGTCGAAGTCGCCGCGGGTGATGCGGGACAGCCGGAAGCGGGCCTGGGCCGACCGGACCCGGTCGATCTCGCGCGCGGTCAACTTCTGTCTCCGGGCCGCCTTGTCCACCTCGTAGTCCCACGGCTCCCAGCCCAGCATCGGCAGCATGCCGCGGTCGCTGATCCGGTCGAAGAGCTTCCGGTCGAACTGATCGGCCGCCCAGCCCGCGCTGAAGAGCATCACCTGCGGCTGGTACTTCGCGGCCGCCGTGAAGCTGTCCAGCGCGGTGAAGTCGTGCGGTCCCTTGTCGGTCATCACCCCGATGAACGTTCTGCCGGCGGGCGGAAAGATCTGCGGTGCGGGTGGGGGCGAGGGGCTCGACCCGGCCGGCGCCACCGCCTCCGCCGGCGCCACGGCCTCCGCCGTGACCATCGCGTTCGCTTCGGGCACCACCGGCCGGTCCGGCGCGGCATGCCTCCGGCCCCCGGAGACGGTGGCCGGCGCCACGGCGAAGGCGTAGGCCAGCAGCAGCACACCGACCAACACCATCCCGACCCGCGGGAAGGTCAGTCTCACCACGACACACCCCCGTCAGCCGCCACCCGTGCCGTCGGCGCGGGTCGTTCGTCGCTGTCGGCGCGGGCCGTTTCGGCCGCCTCGTCGCGTTGCTCCCGTCGGGCCCGGAGACTGGACCCGAACGCTATCAGCGGCGGGCCGAGACCGGTGAGCAGCGCCAGGACCGGCCACACCCGCAACAGGGTGAAGTCGTTGCCCAGCACGAAGCTCGCGCCGAGCAGGCCCGCGGCGACGGCGGCCCAGCAGAGGTGCAGCCGGAAGGTGCCGAGTGACTCGCTGGTGCGGAGCTTCCCCTTGGCCGTCACCACGAACCCGAGCTTCCGGCGCAGCAGCGCGCCGACACCGGCCGCCACGTAGACGGGCCCGGCGAACAACGCCAGCGCCATCCCGACCATGCCGACCTCCTCCCGTTCGTGGGGGGCGATGTTGAACCGGCGCAGCCAGAGCCACAGCACGAACCAGGTGCAGAGGGTCGAACCCCACAGCATCGACCACACGGTGACGTCGAGCTGCGCGGTGCTGACGCCGGTGAGCAGGTACATCGCCGTGGCGACGTTGCCCAGCAGCAGGCTGACCGCCACACTCGGGTAGTAGAACTGCAACAGGCGGTACTGCCAGCGGCGCCGTGAGCGCAGTGCCCGCGGCGCGCGCAGCTCGGGGCGTACCAGGATCTCGCAGATGCCGGCGGCCCACCGCTTCTGCTGGTTGAAGTAGTCCGCCCAGGACGTCGGCCCCTCGCCGATGGCGACCACGTCGGGGGTGTAGACGCCCTTCCACTGGTTGCCCGTCTCCGGGTTGACGGTGGCGTGGACCCGGATGCTGGTCAGGTGGTCCTCGATGATCGAGTCCTGGTAGCCGCCGATGCTCCGCCAGGCCGCCGGCCGGTAGAGGTGGCCGGTGCCGGTGAGCAGCGGCGCGTCCAGGCCGTTCCCGCCCCGGGCGATGAGCCCGTTGTAGAGGTACTGCTGGACCGAGGCGCCGTGGGCGACGAAGTTCTGGTGCATGTTGCCGTAGACCTGCGGCGTCACCACGAAGGCGACGTCCGGGTCGCGGAAGTAGCCGAGGGTCCGTTCGAGGAAGTTGGGCAGGGGCACGTGATCCGGGTCGACGTTGGCCACCACGTCGTACCGTTGCTCGTGCTCGGCCCGCCAGGAGTTGTGGTTGCCCGACTTGGTCCTGGCGCGGAACTCGCCGCTGGGCTGGTTGTACTCCGGTCGGCCCTTGCGGCTGAAGTGGCGCACCCCGAGCCGCGCGGCCATCTCCTTCACCGCCGGGTCGTCGCCCTCGTCGAGGATCCACACGTCGACCCGCCCGCAGTACACGAGCTGCCGCAGCCGGCGCAGGGTCCGTTCGACGACGTCGAGCGGTTCCTTGCTGGGCACGATCGTGGTGAGCAGGGCCACGCGCAGACCGACCGGCGGATCGACCGGCACCGGGTCCTTGGCGTGGTACGCGAACACCCAGACCACCACGTTCTGGGCCAGACGGATCAGCTCGACGCCGACGACCACGCAGAAGCCGAGCCGGGCCGCCATCGTCCGCCAGTCGCCGAGCCCGATGACGCCCGACCCCGGTACGTGCGCGGGCAGCAGCAGCCAGCCGATGAACAGCAGCCCGGCCGCGCTGTTGACGAGGACCAGCATGGTCAGGATCAGGCGCGCCGCCGGCGACGCGGCATGACGGAACTCGACCGGCGCCTGCGGGTGCCGGGGCGCGACCAGCGGTCCGGCGGTCGCCCCGCACCTCGCGTAGGCGAGGCGAGCCCGGATGTTGAGTTGCCGGCGGTCCGGGCGCTGGCCGGATGGCGGCCGTGCCGACGGGGCCACCGGCGGACCGGCGCGGGACGGCCCCTTCTTCCTGGCTGGCGACAGGCGTGTTTCGGCGGCGACGGCCACGTTTCCCCCATGAGTCTGGATCTTGCTCACCACGAATCGGCGGTGGCTGACGTTGAGCGGGCAACAGAGATGAGCAGTGCGGATGTCGCGAGCGCAACGACCGGTCAGAGGTCCGGAGGCCCGTCGTGGACGCGGGATGGCCCGGCGGCGAGCACGGTTGCCGGCGGGTGACCGACGGAGAGCTGAGGTCGGTCAGGTTCCCGTGGGGCGACGTGCAGCAGCGCGCCGATCAGCGCGACCGCGGCCAGCGCGCCCGCGGGCGGTCGGGCGGCCAACCGGGCCAGGGCGACCGCCCCGAGCGTCGCCCAGGCCGGCAGCGTGAAGAGCAGATACCGCGGCTCCCAGATCGGCGCCGCCTGCGCCAGGAGCAGCAGCACGAGCGGCGGCACCGCCGCCCACGCGGTGTAGATGGCAGCGGAGTGACGCAGCGGAAGGCTGAACAGCGCCAGCCCGAGCAGCACCGCCCCCAGCGCGGTGCGGCCGAACAGGTGCCCGGGCAGCTCGGCCAGGAGCGGGAGGCCCGGGTGGGCGACCGGCCCGATCCGTGCCCCGTGTCGCAACGCCGACCAGAGCAGCACGGCCGCGGGCAGCCCGCCCGCGACGGCGGCCGCCAGCCATCTTGCCGCCGCCCCGCGCCGGAAGGCGAGCACGGTCCAGCCGTGGCCGACGAGCAGCAGGAGCGCCACGACGTGACACAGGCCGAGGAGCACGACCGAGCCACCGTAGGCGGCGAGGCGCCGCAGCGTGGGTCGCTCGGTGGCCGGCACGAGCAGCGAGGTGGCGAGCACCGCGGCGAGCAGGGTCAACGCGTACGGCTGGGCCTCCTGCGCGTACCGTGCCGAGGTCGGCAGCAGCGCGAAGATCGTACCGGCCAGGAGGCCGGTGCCCGGCCCGAAGAGCCTGCTCGCCGTGGCGGCGACGAGGGCGGCCGCAGCCGTCATGGCCAGCACGGACGGCCCGCGTAGGGCGAGTTCGGAGCCGCCGAACGCCGCCGCGCACGCCCGGATCAACAGGTGGTAGGGGGCGAGGGTGACGTCGCCCGAGTGCAGGAGGCCGTGCCAGGACGACGTGGCCGCGCGCCATGCCGCGACCTCCCCGTCCCGTGGACCCGGTCCCCCGGCCCGGGCCACGCTGACCGCGGCCATCATCAGCGCCGGCACCAGCCAGGCGGCGACCCGCCAGGCCGGGGTGACTGCCGGCGGACGACCGGGGGCGGCGCCCCGGCCTTCTCCCCAGGGGTCCTCCACGCTGGTCTCCGCCGGCCCGAGCCGGGGCAGGACCATGGTTTCGGCGTCGTTCATCGTGACTCACGCTTCTCCGTGGTTCCGGCGGTCGAGGCCCGGAGGCACCCTGGGGCGACGCCGTGGTCGGCGTCCTGGTGGCGTGCGGACCCGAGCAGCACGAACCACGCCAGGAGTCCCGGGTCGAGTACTGGATGTCACCTCGGAGCATAGTGAGCCAAGCTCGGCACTGAACCTCATATGCGGCATAACCGGCTAAAAGGAACATGCCGCCCGGCTGATTCAGTGGCCGGTGGCGGCGCTCGGCGGGCGCCGCCGCGCCCACCGGTCGTACGCCCGCCCGCCGACGTTCACGACGCCGACGGCGGCGGCGGCGATCAGCGCGCCGACGAGAACATCCGCCGGGTAGTGCACACCGGTCCAGATGCGGGCAAACCCGATGAAGACGGCCAGCACCGACAGCGCGACCCCCCAACGCCAGGACAAGAACGCCCCGACCGCGAACGCCACCGCGAACGCCGCCGTGGCGTGATCGCTCGGCAGTGACGGCCCCGGATCGTGCGGGATCAACTGGTGCACGGTGTGGCTCTGGAAGGGCCGCACCTCGGTGCTGAAGGCCGCCACCACCTGCCCGGTCACGAAGGCCACGCCGAGCACCGCCGCGACGCGTACCACCGCCGCCCGTGCGTGCCGCAGCCCGCCCAGCACGGGAACCGCCGCGGCGGCACCGAGCACGTAGATCAACCAGACGGCCATCCACTCGAACGCGTCGTCGACCTGGTCGTTCCGCCCGGCTGCGGTGTTGATGAGCTCGAACAGGTGGTAGTTCATCGCGTCTTCGCTCCACGGCTGACCCGGCTCCCACGCGGCCGGCTACCTCCAGCCTGCACCCTGTCGGCTGAAAGGAGCCTGGAACGGCCGGCGAGTCGGTGGGCCGGGCCGGGAATCCGCGCCGGGCGGCAGGCGGACCGGTGCGTGGGCTACCGCCCGGCCGCCGCCACGCCGTGCGGGGCGATGAACACCTTGTCCGTCTGGCCCACGTGCTGGGCGTCGAGGGCGTCCGGCACCTTGTCGAGCGGAAAGAACGCCGGGCGCAGGCGGTCCAGGCCGAGGGCCGGCAGCATGCCCACCGCGCGGTGATGGGTGTACGGGTTGATCACCGCACCGACGATCGTCAGCTCCCGGGCGAAGACCTCGTTGGGACGTACCCGCGCCTCGTCCTCGGGGCGGGCGACCCCGAAGACCAGGATCCGGCCGCCCCGGCTGGCCATGGTCAGCGCCGACTCCAGCACCCGTGCCGAGCCGACGGCGTCGATCACGTGCGGGAAGCCGAGACCGTCGGTCAGCGCCCGGGCCGCCGGGCCGCTCGCCTCGTCACCGGGGTCGAAGGCGGCGTCGGCGCCCATCCGCAGGGCCAGCTCGCGCCGGTCCGGGCGGGGATCCAGCACGACGATCGGGCCGAGCCCGCGGGTGCGGGACAGCGCCACCATCATCGCGCCCGCCGGGCCCGCGCCGTAGATCAGCACGGGCAGGCCGGAACGGGGCGCGAGCTGGTCCATGCCGTGGAGGCAACACGCGAGCGGTTCGGTGAGCGCGCCGATCCACGGGGGCGTCCCCGGCGGGAGCCGGTAGGCGATCCGCGCCGGCACCACCATCCGTTCGGTCATCCCACCGTCGAGGCGTACGCCGTAGCCGCGCTTGCCGTCGCAGAGGTGCTCCTGCCCCAGCCGGCAGTAGGCGCAGGCGGTGCAGTAGTCGTGCGGTTCGACGGTGACGAGGTCGCCGGGCGCCAGGGCGTCGACGTCCGCGCCGGTCTCGACCACCCGGGCGCAGATCTCGTGCCCGAGCACGACCGGCCGCGCGGCGGGGAAGCTGCCGCCGACGATGTGGCCGTCGGTGCCGCAGACGCCGACGGCCAGCGGAGCGAGGGCCACCTCGGCCGGGCCGGGACGCCGTACCGGCAGGTGCTCGACGCGTACGTCACCGGGGCCGTGGCAGCGGACGGCGGGCACCGTGTCAACGGGCGGCACGGAGCAGCTCCTTGAGTCGGCTGATGTGCGCGCGGGCGGCCTCGCCGGCGGCCTCCGGGTCGCCGCTGCCGAGGGCCTCGAAGATGGCCTGGTGGTCGGCGACGGCCTGCTTCATGCCGCCGGTCAGGCTGGTGGACCGCATCGCGATCAGCACCCGGCCCTGGACCCGGTCCAGCATGCGGGCCAGCACCGGGCTCTGCGCCGCCTGCCGGATCTCGCTGTGGAACGCGGCGTCGAGCTCGATGTGGCGGGCGAAGTCGCCCGCCTCGGCCACCTGCCGGTGCTCGGTGAGCAGGGCGAGCAGGCGTCGGCGCAACGCGGGGGTGTACCGCTCGGCGGCCAGCCGGGCGGCGGCCCACTCCAGCGCCTCCCGGGCTTCGTAGAGGCTGACCAGTTCGTCGGCCTCGATCCGGGCGACCACCGCGCCGCGGTTCATGGTCTCGCGGGCCAGTTCGTCCTGCACCAGCCGGATCACCGCGTCGCGGACCGGGCTGCGGCTGACCTGGAACTCCTCGGCCAGCGCCGGCACGCTCAGCCGGGTACCCGGCCGGAGCTCGCCGGAGATTATCCGGTCGCGCAGCGTCCGGTAGAGCAGCTCGCCGACCCGCTCGCCGGTCTGGAGGTCCGTCTCCTGCGCCGGCACCGACATGGACGCGGGTGGCGGGATGGTAGGTGAAGTCACTGCACTCCTCGCTCGGCCGGCTCCGTCCCCTCGGGTGCCGCGGCGAGGAACGCCGCCGCGAACCGGCGGTAGTTCGCGGCGACCGCCGCCACCGCGTCGGGACGGGCGACGTCCCCGGCGAGCAACCCGCGGAACGCGTTCCACCAGATGCTACGTCCGACAGCGAAGCCGGTGAATCCGGCGCCCGCCGCGTCGGCCAGCCAGTTCTCGACCCGCTCCGCGGGCGCGTTGGCACCGAGCAGGATGCACTCCCCGCCCGCCTCGGCGGCGATCCGCACAGCCGTGCGGTAGTGCTCCGGCTGTTGGAGGTGCTCCAGCTTCCAGACGTCGACCGGCACCTCGTCGAGCAGCTCCACCATGGCGCGGTGCACGAGGGTGGGGCGCAGCTCCCGGTTGAACCGTTCCGGGTCGCCGCCGACCGCGTCGAGCTGTGCGGGCGTGGGCGGGACGAGCAGTTCGAACAGGAACCGGCCACCGGACTCGCGTACCGCGGTGGCGACCTCGGCGAGGCGCTCGCGCTGCACCCGGTTGCCCTCGGTGTCGCCCTCGACGTTGTAGCGCACCAGCACCTTGGGCAGCTCGGGGTGGTGATGATCCAGGTAGGACTTGAGGTCGTCCGGTTCGGACTCGTAGATCTCGCAGCCGCCGCGTTCCAGGGGCATGCTCACGGTCACGCCGCTGGCGCGGGCCCGCTCGGCGACCCCGGCGCCGAGCGTCGCGTCGACGAGGATGCCGGCGTACCGGGCCAGCCGGGGCTCCTCGGCGAGCGCGGCGACGAGCCCCTCCAGCACCATGTGCTTGCCGTCGCAGATCGCCGCCCGCTGCTCGACGGTCGCGGTGCCGGTGTGGCCGTAGAGCGCCTGGGTGAGCCAGGGCCGCTGATCGACGGCGAGGATGAGCAGGTGCTGCCGGTGGTTCATCGGGCGTCCTCCGAGACGATGCAGGGCTTGAGGTAGTCGCCGGCGACGAAGCGGGCGAAGGCGTCGGGCAGCGCGTCCAGGGTCAGCGGCACGGTGAGGCGGTCCCGCAGGGCGACGCCGTGCGCGCGCAGCAGGTCCCAGTTCGCCGCCACCTCGTCCGTCGGGAAGTAGAACGAACGCACGGTGAAGCAGTCGGTACGCCGCCACCGGGGCGTCGCCGGCATCGTGTACGGCGCGTTCGACTCGCCCAGGGCGATCACCGCGCCGCCCGGGGCGACCACCCGCTGCGCGGCCTCCCGGGCCGCCGCGGCACCGCTGACCTCGACCACGAGGTCGTACTGGTTCTCGCTCTCCAGGTCGGCCGCGGCCCGGGCGCCGAGCTCGACGGCGGTGGCCAGCCGGCCGTCGTGGGGGTCGTACGCCTCGACCGCGGTGATGCCGAACGCGCCGGCCACGGAGATCACCCCGAGGCCGAGCGGGCCGGCGCCGATGACGAGCGCCCGGTCCACCCCGTCGGGCTGGATCCGCTGCCACAGGCGCAGGGCGTGCGCGGCGGTGCCGACGGTGTCCAGGCCGAGCACCGCCGTGGTCAGCGGCACGTCGTCGGGCACCGGGAGCAGGCACCGGGCGGGCACGTCGACGTGCTCGGCGAAGCCGCCGTCGCGCTGCCAGCCGATCAGCTCCCGCAGGTTCAGGCACTGGTTGGTACGCCCGGCGACACAGCGACGGCAGGTGCCGCAGTAGACCGGGATGTAGACGATGCCCCGGGTGCCGGTGGGGGTGGTGACGCCGGCGCCGACGTCGACGACCGTGCCGGCGATCTCGTGCCCGGGTACCACCGGGGAGCCCGACTGCAGCAGCCGCTTGTCGGAGCCGCACAGGGCGCAGACGTCGACGCGTACGCGGACGTGGCCGTCGGCGACCGGGCCGAGGGTGGCCTTGTCGAAGGTGATCTGTCCGGCCCCGAGGAAGCGGGCACGGACGCTGGTGGACGTCGTCACTTGACGGCACCTCCGGTGATTCCACGCACCAGCCAGCGCTGCGCGAAGATGGTCAGCAGCAGGGCGGGCGCTGAGATGAGGGCACTGGCGGCCATCAGGCCACCGAAGTCGTTGGAGCCCTGGCCGATGAAGTTGAAGGCGATGACGGTCAACGGCAGGGTCTGGTCGTTGGCGAGCGCCAGCGCGAACAGGAAGTAGTTCCAGGAGAAGACGAAGCTGAAGGTGAGCGCCACCGAGATCCCCGGCAGGGCGAGGGGCAGCACGACGGTGCGGAACCGCTGCCAGGTGGTCGCCCCGTCGATCAGCGTCGACTCCTCGATGCTGATCGGGATCTCCTCGAAGAACGGGATCAGCAGCCAGATGCACAGCGGCAGGGTGACGATCAGGTGCGCCACGATGAGCAGGGCGTAGTTCAGCGGGGTGTTGGAGGGAGCGCCGATGTTGATGGAGAGGACGAACAGCGGCAGCACGAACAGCACGCCCGGCGCCATCCGGGCGAGCAGGGTGACGAAGCCCAGCGCGGCGAGTTGCCGCCGCACCACCACGTACGCGGCGGGGGCGCCGAGCACCAGGCCGAGCAGGGTGGACCCGCCGGCGACGATGAAGCTGTTGGCGATGTAGCGGCCGAACTCGAACCGGGCGAACAGGTTGCGGAAGTTCTCCAGGGTGAGCGGTGACGCGAGGTCGAACATGGAGCCGGTGATGTCGACGTTGCGGCGCAGCGACGACCAGAGCATGAACAGCACCGGCCCGAAGAAGACCACGGCGAACAGCACGTACGCGACGTAGACGCCGACCAGACGCTTGCGCGCGGTCATCGCGCGGCCCTCCTTCGCAGCAGCGTGAACGCGCCAGCGATGAGGACGACCAGCACCAGCAGCGAGATCTGCAGCGTCGCCGCGTAGCTCGGTTCCTGGTTGATGAAGGCCTCGTTGTAGCCGTACACGTTCAGGGTGTTGGTGGCGTTGACCGGCCCGCCCTGGGTCATGATGTAGATGGTGTCGAAGAACCGGACCAGGTCGACGGTGCGCAGCAGCATCGCGACGGTGAGCACGGGCCGCAGCAGCGGCAGGCCGATGTTCCACGCGGTACGCCAGCCGCTGGCCCCGTCGATCGCCGCCGCCTCGAAGGGCTCCTCGGGCAGCGACCTGATCCCGGCGGAGATGATCAGGGCCATGAACGGCGTCCACTGCCAGATGTCCACGAGCGCGATCGACCAGGGTGCGACCGCGGGGTCGCCGAGCCACACCACCGGGTCGATCCCGACGAGACCGAGCAGTTCGTTGGCCGCGCCCAGCGAGGGATCCATGATCAGCAGCCAGAGCAGGCCGACCGCGACCGACGCGGTGATCGCCGGGATGAGCATCATGCCCTGGAAGATGTTCCGGCCGGGCACGTCGAGGCTCATCACGTAGCCGAGGGCGAGCCCGAGCAGGGTCTCCACGGCGAGGCAGACCACGAAGAGGACCAGCGTCACCTGCAGGGCGTTGTAGAACTCGGGGTCGGCGAACATCCTGGCGTAGTTGTCGAAGCCGAGGAAGCCGCCGTTCGTGCCGTCGGACTGCCGGTCGGTCACCGACAGCCAGACGGTGTACGCCATCGGCAGCAGCACCAGCAGGGCGGTGACGACCGCCGCCGGCACCACGAAGGGCCAGATCCCCCGGGCCGCCGGGTGCACGGTCGCCCGGCGGCGCCGGGGCGCCCCCCGCCCTGCCGGAGCAGGGCGGGAGACGGCTGAGCCCGTCGTCATCGTGTCGGTGCTCATGGGGCTCCTACTCGCTGTTCCTGGCCAGCAGCGGGGTGAGGCCGGTCTGGATCTCCTTGGCGGCGTCCTGGGCGCTCGCCCGGCCCAGGATCACCTTGCCCACGGCGTCGCCGATGACCTTGCGCATCTCGGGTGCCGCCACGCCGACCGGGCCGACCTCGGTGTCCCCGTTGGACTGCGCGTTGGTCAGCGCGGTGTGCCACTGCTTGAGCGTGTCGGTGTTCAGGGTCGCGGTGTACGCCGGGTCCTCGCTCACCGACGTGCGGGGCGGGGCGATGCCGGCCTTGGTCAGGGCCAGCTGGGTCTTGGCGCTGGTCGCCCAGTTGACGAACTTCCACGCGGCGTCCTTGTTCTTGGAGAACGAGGAGATGGCGAGCCCCCAGGACAGGACGGTGGTCTTGGAACCGGCGGTGCCGGCGGGGAAGTCGAGCACGCCGACGTGCTCGGCGACCTTCGAGTTCTTCGGGTCGATCACGCTGCTGACCTCGTTGCTCGACTCCAGCTCCATGGCTGCCTGGCCGGCGGCGAACAGCGCGGAGGACTGGGTGAAGGTGTTGTTGACCACGCCGGGCGGGCCGTACTCGCGGGCCAGGGTGGCGTAGCGGTCGATGGCGTCGACGGCCTTCGGGTCGTCGAAGTTGGGGGTGCCGTCGGGCTTGGTCCAGGCCACGCCCTGCGAGTGCAGGAACGGTCCGAAGGTGAACGGCAGGGCGGCGGACTGCCCGCGCAGCGCGATCGGGGTGATCTTGCTGCCGGACTTCTGCTTGATCGCGGCGGCCACCGAGGGCAGCTCGTCCAGGGACTTCGGCGGGGTGATGCCGTACTGCTGGAACAGGTCGGTGCGGTAGTACAGCACCACGCCCTCGACGTTGATCGGCGCCGCGACCATCTTGTCGTCGACGGTCATGCCGGCCTTGACGGCGGCGGGGAAGTCGTCGGCGTCGTAGTCCGCGCCCGCCTTCGCGACGTACTCGTCCAGCGGCTGGTAGTACTTCGCCTTGGCAAACTGGGGGCCCTCCCGGGACGGCAGGGTCATGAACACGTCCATCGAGGAGCTGCGCGACTGCAGGTTCAACTGCACCTTGTCGCGCATCTGCTGCTCGGCGAACGTCTGGACCTTGACCGTGACGCCGGACTCCTTCTCGAAGTCGTCGATCAGCGGTACGATCGCGCGCTGCCAGGGGTGGTTGGACATGATCAGGTTGATCTCGTTGGTGGAGCTGGCGGAATCCGAACCACAGCCGGCGGTGAGGCCGCCAATCAGGGCCAGGGCGAGCGCCGCGCTCAGGTACCTGTGCCGCATGTGTCTGCCTTTCGCTATGAGGGGTGAGTCAGGCGAGCAGGGGGGTGAGCCATTGATAGAAGTCGTCCAGGTGGGCAGGGTCGTCGGTCCGCCACCGCTCGGGCACCGGCCGGGCCTGGCCGGCGACCTCCGCGAGGGGCAGCGGGTCGTAGCTGACCTCGTAGGGGGTGTTGCCGGTGCGGTGCAGGCCGACCATGACCCCGGTCGCCCGGTCCGCGAGCAGCCGCGCCGCCCGGCGGCCCGCCTCGGCCGCCTCGTGCCGGTCGACCTCACTGGCCAGGGCGCCGGCCGCGCGTTGCACCATGCCGAGGACCTCGCCGCGGGCGACCACGCCCAACTCGGCGGTGACCAGCTCGGCGAGCTTGCGGGCGACGCCGCCCATCAGGATGCGGGTGTGGTTGACCGCGTCGAACGGTTCGGTGGTCAGCTCGCGGGCGGCGCCCTCGCTGGTCACCACGAACGCGCGGCCGTGGGCGTCGAGGGCCTCCGCGACCCGGCGCAGGAACTCGGCCCGGTCGAAGGGCACCTCCGGCAGCAGCACCAGGTGCGGCGCGTGCGCCGGGTCCTCCCGGTGCCACGTCGCGGCCAGGGCCAGCCAGCCCACCGAACGGCCGAGGGTCTCCACGACGCGTACCGGCTCGATCGCCCGCATCGCCGCGTGGTCGCGGGCCAGGTCCGGCACCACGCTCGTCAGGTAGCGGGCGGCGGAGCCGTAGCCCGGGCAGTGGTCGACGCCGACCAGGTCGTTGTCGACGGTCTTGGGAATGCCGACGGTGCACAGCGGCAGCCCGGCCGCGGCGGCCCGCTCGGTGAGGGCCCGCAGCAACGCCATGGTGCCGTTGCCGCCGATCAGGGCGACCCCGTCGATGCCGCGCTCGGCCAGCACCCGCACCGCCGTGTCGAGGTCCTCGCCGGTGACCGCCCGCCGGCCGGCGCCGAGCCAGGACCCGCCGCGCCGGGTGCACTCGGCCGGGACGTCGGCGAGACCGACCGGGGTGAACCGGCCGTCGACCAGCCCGTCCGGGCCCCCGCGGAGGGCGAGCACCTCGTGTTCCGTGGCGCCCTCCAGGAAGCCCCGCAGGCTCGCGTTGACGACGCTCGTCGGAGCGCCGGTCTGACCGATGAGCAGACGCATGGTGCTCAGGCCTCCACCGGTCGGGACGCGACGCTGAGGAAGGTCTGGAACGCCTCCAGCCCGGGCTGGCCGCCCTCGTAGCCGATGCCGGAGTCGGCGAGCCCACCGAAGGGCACCCACGGGGTGTTCGGCGTGCCCGTGTTGATCCCGACGATGCCCGCGTGCAGCCGGCCGGCCACGGCGCGCGCGGCGTCGAGGTCGGTGCCGCACACGTATCCGGCCAGGCCGTAGCCGGTGGCGTGGTGCAGCGCCAGCGCCTCGTCGAGGCGGTCGTAGACGTGCACCGGGGCGACCGGACCGAAGATCTCGCCGGTCATCGCCCGGCAGTCGACGGGCGCGTCCAGGAGCACGGTCGGCGTGGCGTAGTGACCGGCGGCCGGCACCGGGACGTCCGGGGTCACCGCGCGAGCGCCCCTGGCGACCGCCTCGCCGACCAGGTCCGCCATCCGGGCCGGGTCACCGGCCGGGGCGAGCGGGCCCACGTCGGTGGCCGGGTCGGTCGGCGCGCCGACGCGCAGGGCGCGGGTGGCCGCGGTGAAGGCCTCGGTGAAGTCGGCGGCCACCTCCCGCGCCACCAGGATCTGGTTGGCGGCGATGCAGGACTGGCCGTTGTTGCGGTACTTGGCCACGAGCAGCGTCTGCGCGGCGGCCAGCGGGTCGGCGTCCGGCAGGACGATGAAGGGCGCGCAGCCGCCGAGCTCCATGACGGTGCGCAGGAAGCGCGGCGCCGCCTGGGCGGCCACCAGCCGGCCGACCCGCGTCGACCCGGTGAACGACACCGCCCGGACCGCCGGGGCCGACAGCCACGGCTCGACCACGTCGGCCGGGGCGCCGAGGACGGTGTTGAGCACCCCCTCGGGCAGGTGCCGCTCGCACAGCGCGGCGAGCACCAGCGAGGACAGCGGAGCCAGCTCCGAGGGTTTGAACAGCACCGGGCACCCGGCGGCGAGCGCCGGCGCGATCTTGCGGGCGGGAATCGAGACCGGGAAGTTCCACGGGGTGAGCACGACCGCCACGCCGACCGGCCGCGCCGTGACCCGGTGCTCGTGCCCCGGTACGACGGAGAGCCGCTGCTCCCCCTGCCGTTCGGCGAGGTCGGCCATGACCCGGAAGTACGTCACGGTCAGGCCCAGCTCGGCGGTCGACTCGGCCAGCCGCTTGCCGCTCTCCCGCGTGATCAGCGCCGCCCACTCGGGCCGGGCCGCCAGGGCCTCGACGTCGTCGGCGATCGCCCGTAGGGCGGCCACCCGCGCCGGCACCGGGGTGGCGGCCCAGGCGGGCAGCGCGCTGGTGGCCGCGGCGAGCGCGTCGGTGGCGTCGGCGCGGCCACCGGTGCCGACCTCGGTGAAGGCCGCCGCGGTGGACGGGTCGACGACGGCGAGCGGCGAGCCGCCGCCCGGGCGGGCCCGCCCGTTGATCCGCACCGCGCTCGCGGCGGCCAGGACCTCGTCGACGATGGGGTTATCGCTCACGACAGCTGCTCCTCGTACGGGTCGAGCTGGTCCGGATCGAGTTCGATGCCGAGACCGGGGCGGGTGGGCACGGTCACCGTGCCGTGGTCGGTGAGGAGAGCGTCCGCGGTCCGGCGCAGCGGGTTGGAGCGCACGTCCCACTCCACCAGCGCGGTCGCCGGGCTGCTCGCGGCCACCTGCACCGTCACGGCGGTGGCGATCGCGCCGTTGTACAGGTGCGGGTTGACGGTCTTGCCGGCCGCCTCGGCGGCCCGCAGCACCGTCAGGTACTCGCTGATGCCACCGACCTTGGTCAGGTCGGGCTGCAGGATGGCCACGCCGTCGGCCGCCAGGTAGGGGGCGAAGGCGGCGGCGCCGTACAGGTTCTCCCCGGTGGCCAGCGGCATCCCGGTACGCGCGGCGAGTTCGTCCAGCTCGTCCGGGCGGTCGCCGGCCAGCGGCTCTTCCAGCCACGCGACGCCGAGGTCGGCCAGCGCCGGCACGATGGCCAGGGCCTCCGGCAGCGACCACGCCTGGTTGGCGTCGGCGAAGATCTGCACCCGGTCACCCAGGACGGCCTGAGCGGTGCGTACGTTGTCCAGGTCCCGCTCGCGGCCGAAGCCGACCTTCACCTTGACCGCGGTGAGGCCGAGCGCCGCACACTGCGCGGCGGTCTCCGCGACGCCGGTGGGGCCGAGGCTGGAGCCGTAGACCGGCAGCTCGGTGCGGGGCTGGTCGGTGAGCAACGCCGCCAGGTTGCGGCCGGCGTGCCGGGCGGCCAGGTCCCACAGCGCGATGTCCACCGCGCTCACGGCCTGGTGGATCGGCCCCGGTGCGCCCCACTGGCGGCCCAGCGGCGCCAGTTTGGCCATCAGGGCGCGCTGCGCGCTCGCGGGGTCGGTCGGCGCGGTGCCGAGCAGCAGGGGCGCGATCCCCTCGTTGATCGTGGCGATGCGCTCCCGCCAGGCCCAGGCGGGGTAGTTCGCCCAGCTCTCGCCGACGCCGGTCGAACCATCCGCCAGCTCGACCTCCACCAGCACCATCACCCGGTGGGTGAGCGGGGCGAAGGACATCGCGATCGGCTCGGTGGGTCGGACCCGGAACACCCGGCAGCGAACGTCGGTGACCGGGATCCCGGGCAGCCGCACGGCGTCCCGCGACGGGGCCTCGTCGTCCGCCTTCACCGGCTCCACCACGTCCCGGAGGTCTCCGCTGGGTGTCATGCGCCCTCTCTCACATCTGTGAAAAGCTGCATGCAGTTCTAGCCGTCGCTCACGGAGCCGTCAAGACTTCGAAACAATCCTGCGATCAAAGAAGTTGGTGACCGCACCCGCGCGAGCCGGCGGCCCGGCCGGCGGCAGGCCAGAACCCGGCCAGCCGGGGTCGGGCCGGGTGGGTCCGGTGAGTGGTCCGGCGAGGGCGGGCGGTCGCCCTGGAGGTGGCGGCGCCCGGGTGGGAGTCAGACGGTGACGACGCGGATGCCGTTGCGGCGCACCGCGGCGGCGAGCGGGCCGGGCAACGCCGCGTCGACGACCAGGGTGTCGATCCGGTCGAGTTCGCTGACCTGCACCGGCGCGGTCGAGGTCAGCTTGCTCGCGTCGACCACGAGGACGATCTCGTCGGCGATCTCCATCAACGCGTGCTTGGCGCTGAGCTCGATCTCCGAGCGTACGTAGATCCCGCGCTCGTCCACCGCGCTGGCGCCCAGGAACAGGGTCCGGATCCGCAGGCGGCGGGTCAGGTCGAGGGCGGCGAAGCCGACCATCGCCTGGTTGTCGTGCAGCAGCTCACCGCCGATGCCGATGACCCGGGCCCGGGGCCGCGAGAGCATGTGCGCCAGCACGGGTACGGAGTGGGTGACCACGCACCCGTCGAACTCCGCGGGGAGGGCGTGGGCGACCTCGGCGGCAGTGGTGCCACTGTCGATCCCGATGGTGTCGCCGGGCCGCACCAGCCCCGCGGCCGTCCGGCCGATGGCGAGCTTGGCCTCGGCGTGACTCTGTGCGCGGGTGGCGTAGCCGGGGCCCGCCACGCCGCCGGGCGGCAGGCTCACCCCGCCGTGCACCAGGAGCACCTCGTTGGACTCGGCGAGCTGACGCAGGTCACGGCGCACGGTCATCTGCGAGACGCCGAGCTGCGCGCTGAGGTCCACGACCGACAGGAAGCCGGCCCGCCGGAGCGCCGCCATGATCTCCGTACGGCGCCGACGGGCGCTCTCGTAACGAGACGACTCCACCGCTCCCGGCCCTCCTGCCGCATAGCAACCCGCACCGGGTTCGCGTCAGAGAGTGTAGAGCAACCCGTCGCTGTTAACTTTTTACCGTGTCATGGTAAGTTCCGCACACCATTTGGGAACCTGGGGAGGTACCGATGACCGTTGAGCCCGTACCGCCAAGCGCCCTGGCCCGCCCCTCCGGGGGCTACGCCATGCTCGCCGTCGACCAGCGGGAGGCCCTACGGGCGATGTTCGCCGCCCACCAGAGCGCACCGGTCACCGACGAGCAGCTCACCCGCTTCAAGGTCGCGGCCGCGCGGGCGCTCAGCCCGTACGCCTCGGCGATCCTCATCGACCGGCAGTTCGGCTGGGACGCGATCATCGGCGAGCGGGCCGTCGACCCGGGCTGCGCGCTGATCGCCGCTGCCGACCGGTTCACCGGCAGCGCCACCGAGTTCGTCGCCGACGTCGCCATCGACGAGGAGGTCGACCCGGCCACCGTACGGGCCCAGGGCGCCAAGGCGCTGAAGCTGCTCGTGCTGTGGCGCCCCGACGAGGACCCGGCCGGCCGGATCGCGCTGGTGACCGACTTCGTACGGCGGTGCCGCGAGAGCGGGCTCGTCAGCATCATCGAGCCCGTCTCGCGGGGCCCCCGCGACGGCGGCTCCTTCGACCACGAGGCGGGCATCCTCGCCGCCGCCAAGGAACTCGGCTCGCTCGGCGCCGACCTCTACAAGGCCGAGGTGCCCACCGCCGGCCAGGGCAGCCCGGCCGAGATCCTCGCCGGCTGCGCGCAGCTCACCGAGGCCATCGACGGAGCGTGGGTGGTGCTGTCGTCCGGCGTACCCGCCGAACTCTTCCCCGGCGCGGTCCGCCTCGCCTGCCAGGCCGGCGCCTCGGGCTTCCTGGCCGGCCGCGCGGTCTGGGCCTCCGTGGTCGGCAGCCCGACGATGGACCGCGACCTGCAGACCATCTCCGTCGACCGGCTGCGCCGCCTCTGCGACGTGGTGGACGACGCCGTGTCCCGCTGACCGGTGGCCTCACTCGGCGGAGTCCTCGCGGTCGCGGCGGTCGCGCTCGGGGCCACCATGCAGCGCGCCACCGGGCTCGGCTTCGCGCTGGTCGCCGCGCCCTTCCTGGTCATCATCCTCGGCCCGTTCACCGGCGTCGTGCTGGCGAACCTGCTCTCCGCCGCGGTCAACGTCGTCGTGCTGTGCTCGACCGCGCGGGCACTGCACGGGCGGCTGGCCGTCGAAATGATCCTCGGTGTCCTGGCCGCCGTCCCGCTCGGCGCCTGGGTGGTGACCTCGCTGCCCGGCCCGCTGCTGCTCATCGGCGTCGGCTCGATCACCGCGGCCTCGGTCGCCTGGGTCGCCCGGGGCAACCCGATGTTGTTCCTCCGCCGCCGGGGCGGGCCGTTGTTGTCGGGCTTCACCTCCGGCTTCTTCAACACCACGGCCGGCACCGGCGGCCCGCCCCTGGCGGTCTACGCCCTGAGCACCAACTGGGAACAGCGCAGCTTCGTGCCGACCGTGCAGGTCGTCGGGCTGGCGACCAACCTGCTCTCGCTGGCCGCCAAGGGCATGCCCGGCCTGTCCGGGCCGCTGCTGCTGTCCTGCGTCGCCGCGATGGCCGTCGGCATCGCCGCCGGCCAGCTGCTGTCCCGCTGGCTGCCGGCGGAGCGGGCCCGCCGGTGGGTCACCGCGCTGGCGCTCATCGGCAGCCTCACCGCCGTCGGAAAGGGAGTGACCGCCCTGTGGTAGTCGACACCGACAGCAGCAGCTCCCCGGCACCGGAGGCGCCCCGTCGCTGGCCGGCCCGGGTCTTCGACCGGGGCGAGGATCCGGATCCCCGGTTCAGCCTCGCCAACGAGCGGACCTTCCTGGCCTGGATCCGTACCTCGTTGGCGCTCTTCGCGGCCGGCATCGCGCTGGAGGCGCTGAACCTGCCCGTCGCGCCCGGGCTGCGCCGGGCCGCGGCCGTCGTCCTGATCGTGCTCGGCGCCGCGGCGCCGGTCCAGGCCTGGATCGGCTGGCTCCGCACGGAGGCCGCCCTGCGGCTCGGTCGGAGCCTGCCCCCGCCGGCACTGGCCCTGCCGCTCGGCGTGGCCCTGGCCGTGGTGGGCGTCCTCGTCCTGATCGGCCTCCTCCGGTGACCGGCGGCGCCTCGAGCCGGTGGCCGGTGCCGCGGCGGCCGGCCCGGCCCGTCCCCGGGCAGACCACGGGTGGCGACGGCGGCCTGCAGGTCGAGCGCACCCTGCTGGCCTGGCGGCGTACCACGGCCGCGGTCCTGGTGGCCGGCGCCGGCGGCGTACGCCTGCTCACGCCGCTCCTCGGCGACTGGGCCTGGCTCGTGGTGACCCCACCGCTGGGCGTGCTGGTCATCGCCGCCGCCGGCCGCGCCGGGGCGCTGCGTCGTCGCCTGGCGGGTCCGCTGCGGCCCGTCCCGCCGTGGCCGGGTCGGCTGGCCGTCGTCGCCGGGCTCGCCTGCCTCACCGGTCTGGCGATGGCCGCGGCCGTGCTGATCCGCATTCCCGCCGGGTGAGCGGGGCGCCACTTCGGGCGCGACCGCTCGACCCCGTCCGTCACCTGCCGGGGCCGGCCCCGCCCGTCGCGGCTCGGCCGTCGGCGTAGACGAGATCCATTGTGTCGGTACGCCCGGACCAGCGCAGGTCGAGGTGCCAGCAGCCCGCCCGCGGCAGGTCGATGATCGACGGGCCCGGCCCGCCGGCCACCTCACGGGTGACCCGGGTGTCGGTGCCGTCGAGGGTCGCGGTGATCGTCAGGTCGGCCGGCGACGCCGGGTCGGACGCCGTGCGGGCGGGACGGGCGACCCAGAGGATCTTGTTGTTGACGCCGTCCTTCCGGTCCCAGGTCAGGGGGTACCCGAAGAGCACCGCGACGATCTCGCCCTTCGCGCCGAGGACGTGCGGGATCCGGGCCAACGCGCTGAAGCCGGCGTCCGCGAAGTCGGGCAGGGTGCCCGTCTCGACCCGCGACGCACAGCCGGTCGCCGCGGGTACCGCCCCGCTCGTGCCGTCGGTGCTGGCCGGCCTCGCGGACGGGGTGGTCGTGGTGCACCCCGCCGCGAGGACCGCCGTGCCGAGCAACACCCTGCCCCAGGTACCCATCGCGCACCTCCCTGCCCGGCGTGCCGCCCGGCTCGTGCCTTCCCACCTTCAGGACACCGGCCGGGCGCTCCGGGTTCCGCGACCGGACGTCGCCGACAAGGGCCTGGGGCGGGGCGTTGTCGTACCGCCTAATTCAGCGAGTTCGCGACCTCGATCGCCTCGTCTCTGCTGAGATCGCCCTCGAGCCGGTAGGTCACGCCGGCCTCCTGCCAGATCAGGGTCGAGGCGGCGAGCCGGGCGGTCTCCACCCGCAGCGCGCCGGTCCGGTCCACGTAGGCCACCGTGTGCGGGCCGCCGACCCAGATGGCGAAGTCACCGCCGACCTGGACCCACTCCACCCCCGGCCCGCCGGCCTGCTTGTGGAAGGCCGGATCGAGACGGCCGTCGAAGGCGTCGAGACGCAGCGCTCCCCCGCGGTACACCAGGGTGGCCACCCGGCAGGTGCCGGTCGGGTCGGGGTCGGCGACGAGCACCTGCTCGGGCGGGCCCAGCGTCGCCGGGAGCCGGATCGGGAAGCGCACCTGCCGCTGCGCCTCGGCCAGGCCGGCAGGTCGCTGGGCCGGCAACGGTGCCGGCGTGCCGGTGGGCAGGGCCGGCTCGGCCGACGTGGCGACGGTGATCCCGGCGAAGCGCAGCAGCCCCGCCACCGCGTCGGCGATCGCCGCCCGCCCCGGCGGCAGCAACGCCACGAGCAGGGCCACGAGCACCGCGACGAGGTAGCGCCACCGGCGTCGCCGACGCACGGGTGCGGTGAGGCGGGCCCGTACCTGAGCGGCCACGTCGGGCGGGTCAGGGGTCTGCAGCCAGCCGGCGAGGTCGCTCAGCTCCCGCTCGAGGTCATCCACGCCGCACCTCCTCGCGATCGAGCAGGCTGCGGAGCTTCGCCAGCGCCCGTGCGGTCCGTGACTTCACGGTGCCCCGGGGCCAGCCCAGCATCGTCACGGTCTCCTCCTCGCTGAGGTCGAGGAAGAACCGGCAGACGATCACCTCGCGGTCCCGTACCGGCAGCCGGCGCAGGGCCCGTACCAGCGCCTCGCGGCGCTCCCCGGCGAGAACGGTCTCGACCGCGGTGTCCCCGGTGACCTCCGACGCCGGGTCGGCCGCCGCCGCGCGCAGGACCAGCCCGTCCCGCCGGCTGCGCGACCGGTGCAGGTTGCGGGTCTCGTTGCCGACGATCGCCAGCAGCCAGGAGCGGAAGGAGGACTCGCCGCGATAGCGGGAGAGGTTGCGGTATCCCTTCACGAACGCCTCCTGGATCACGTCCTCCGCGTCCGGGCCCGCACCGAGCAGCACCGCCGTCCGGTACGCGGACGCGGTGTGCCGGGCGACCAGGAGTTCGTACGCCTCCAGGTCACCTGCCCGGGCGCGGGCGACCAGTTCTTCGTCGTCCAGGGCAACCTCCGGTGGGGACGAACTCATGACACCGGCCACGCCACCCCGGTTCCATCGCCGGCGGAACCCCGGCCGACGCGGCGGTGTCATCGGGGCATGATGGCAGAAACGAGGACCTCCCGGCGCACCGTGATGGCCGTGCTCGCCGGTGCCGGCGCCGCGGCGCTGACCGGCTGCGATCCACTCCGGAGCCGGCGGCCGGCGCCGGCCGACACGGTCCCCGACGCACTCCTCGTCGAGCTGGACGGCGGGCTCGGCGTGCTGCGCGGCGGCGACCGGCTGACGATCCCGCACTCCGTCGCCACCGCCGACGGGCGAGCGGTCTACGCGACCGCACCCGAGGGCGCGGACACCGTCTGCTGGCGGATCGACACCGCCACGGGCCACGCCTCCGCCCGGGTCACCCTGCCCGGGCACTGGCTGCCGCAGGCGGTCTCGACCGACGGTACGCGGGTGGCGCTCACGTCGAACGCCGAGAGCGCCACCAGCGGACGCCCGGCCGGGCGGGACACGACCCCGGTGCTGATCGCCGACGTGACCGGGGTCCGGCACCGGTTCGAGCTGCGGGGCAACTTCGTGCCGGAGGCGTTCACCGGAGACCTCGCCGGGTTGTTCGTCCTCGAGTGGCTCCCGGCCCGGGCGCCGGACCGCTACCGGGTCCGCGTCCTCGACCTGGCCACGCGGACGCCCGGCCCGCTGAACACCCGGACCAAGACACCGGTCCCGCCCGGTGCCGAGGAGGAGATGCGCGGCGACGGGCGCCAGGCCGTGCTCGCGCCGGATCGCACGACCCTCTACACGCTCTACACCCATCAGCCTGGCCACCAGCACACCCGCGACCTGGTCAGCGGGCGGCCGGGCAACGCCCACGCGTTCGTCCACACCCTGAATCTCGTCGACCGCTGGGCGTACTGCGTCGACCTGCCGCACCCGTTCGGGGAGGCGGCCGCGAGCGGACACGCCCTGGCGATCAGCCCGGACGGCAGGCTGCTCCACGTCGTGGACGTCACGTCGGGCACCGTCGCGGAGATCTCCACGGAGGAGCTCGTGGTGCGCCGGACGGCCACCCTGGCCCCGGGCACCACCGGCACCGGCCACGCCGCCGCCGACCGCAGCCGACTCTTCGTCGGCGCCGGCACGACGGTACGCACCGTGGACATCGACCGCCTCGATGCCGGGGCCGCCTGGTCGGTCCGCGAACCCGTCACCGGCCTCGTGGCGAGCCCCGACGGCACGCGCCTTCACGTGGGCCAGACCGACGCGGTGAGCTGGCACGATCCGGCCACGGGCGAACTGCTCGGCCGGACCACGGTGCCCGGCCTGGTGCGCGTACGCGGCCTGGCCGGGCGCGTCTGACCCCGCTCGGGGCCGGTCCCGAGCGAACCGTCCCCCACGGGGCTGCCCCTGGTGCACCCGGAGGCCGCCTCGGCCGTGTCCGACCTGCTCGCCCGCGGCCCGGCGGCGCCGGGACAGGTCAGCCGGCGGGCGTGCCCGCCATCTGGGCGAGGATCCCGGTCGCCTGCCCGAGCTCGATCAGGTAGCCGTCCGGATCGCGCAGGTAGCAGCGGATCTCGACCCCGTGGTCCTTCGGCTCGGTGAGGAACTGCCCACCGCGGGAGCGCCACTCCTCGTAGACGGCCCGCACGTCGGTGACCCGGATGTTCAGCGCGCAGCTGAGCGAATCCGGGTCCGCCGGCGCCTGTGCCCGTACGGTCGGCTTGTCGTCGGTGGGGCCGCCCTCGTTGTTGATCACCAGGTAGCCGTTGTGGAGGCGGAGGATCGCCGGCTCGCGTTCGCGGATCACGGTGGCGCCCAACACCTGCCGGTAGAACTCGCGGGACCGGTCCACATCCCGCACGATCAGCAGGTGGGTGAGCACCATCCCGTGCTCCGGCCGGAAGTAGTCCGGTGCCTCGTGCGTCATCGGCGCCTCCCCTGGTCGGCACCCGGGTACCCGTGGCGGCCGGCCGCACACGTGCCGGCCGGCCCATCTCGGAACGCCCGGTCGGTCCGGGCGCCGCCGCCGTCAGTCGCCGGCGACGTGGGGTGCCCGCCGGGCGAGGAGGGAGACCGCGACGACCACCACCAGCACCGCGAGCACCTCACCCACGACGATCCAGGTGCCGGTCCGGATCCGCTCGTCCAGCCAGAGCAACCCGACCGCGATGGACACCAACGGGTCGGTGACGGTGATCGTGGCCAGGGCGGGCGCGCCCATCGGGCCGGCCTGGTAGGCGTTCTGGCTGAGCAGTACGCCGAACGGGCCGAGCAGCATGATGGCGTACGTCTGCCACTGGCCGAACACCGCCATCGCGCTGGGTTCGGACTGCAGGCCCAGGCTGCTGATCAGCCCGGCCGTCACCCCGTAGCAGATGCCGGCCGCGACGGCCAGGGGCAGCGGGCGCCACTTGCGACCCAGCTTGACGGCGCTCAGCAGGCACAGGGCGACGCCGACCACCACCGCGACGCCGAGCAGCGCGGCCGACCCGAAGGTGTCGAGCCCCCGACCCTGCTGATGGGTCGGCCGCGCGACCGCCAGGAAGGCGCCGAGCCCGAGCAGGCAGAGCCCCGATTCCAGCAGGATGCGCGGGTCCGGCCGGCGGTGCTGGCCCGCGGCGAACAACAGGACGTACCACACCAGGCCGGTCACCAGCAGCGGCTGCACCAGGATCAGCGGCACCAGGCTCAACGCCGCGACCTGGCAGGCGAACGCCGCCGCCGCGAGCACGGCCGACCAGCGCCAGCCCCGGAGGCGGATCAGCCGGACCAGCAGCCGGGGCTGTCCGGCCCGCTCCTCGGGCACCTTCCGCGAGGCCCGGAACTGCAGAAGCGAGGACGCGCCGAACGCCGCGGCGGCGGCGAGAGCCAGCGGGGCGCCCGCCGCCAGTTGCCCCACGTTGCTCAGCATGCGCTCGCCCGGCCGGTCATCAGATTCCTTCCGTGGATACCCCGGCCTTCGGGCCGGGAAAACGGGCTCCTGCGGAGCGGGACAGGGATGGGGAATCCGCCGTCCAGGGGCTCCCGCCACGGACGGCCGGGCCCGGGTGGACCTGTCCGCGGCGGTCTCCCCGGTCAGGGCGACGGTCGGTCCAGCCAGCGCGGAAGTGGCATGGTCCGCCACGGCACCCGCAGGAGCAGCCGCGAGATCAGCAGCCCGAGCAGGTATCCACCCAGGCTGTCGGTGAGCCAGTGGTAGCCCAGGTAGGTGGTGCCGATGAAGGTCAGCCCGCCGGGCAGCCACTGCACCACGCGCCGGACCGCCACGACCAGGTACGGCGCGAGCAGTGCCGCCAGGACCGCGTAGTAGACGATGGCGTTGCTCACGTGCCCGGACGGGTAAAACTCCTCCACGCCGTGGCTGAACAGGCGTACCGAGCCGTGGTGTGGTGCGCCTCGCGAGGTCCACCGTTTCAGGCCGACGATCAGCAGTGTACTGATGATCGGGGCCAGCCCGGCCAGGATGACGGGGCGCGCCGTCCGGTGACGCCAGGCCAGCCAGAAGGACACCAGCACCGTGACGGTGACCAGCGCGCCGCCCTGGCCCAGGTAGTCGAAGAATTTCATCATCGCGGAGACCGGGCCCGACCGGTGCGCGTCGCACCAGTCCCGCACCGCGAGGTCCAGTCGCAGCAGCGGCGACCACCAGACCAGCGCCGCGGTGAGCGCGGCGAACGCGGCGACCAGCAGGCCGTCGAACCACCAGCCGCGGGGGATCGGCACCAGCACGGGTACGCCCAGCGGACGGGGTCGGTGTCGCCCCGGTCTCCGTGTTCCCGCTGCCATGGCGCCTCCCCCGGCACGCCTGTCGCCCAACGGGCGCCTGATCTTCGAAGATATCCCATATCCGGGCAAAGCAGGAGTTAAGCTGATGAACGCCTGCGAGGGGTGTCTTCTGGCGCCCCTCTCCGCGTACTGCCTGGGAGCAGCCGACATGTCAGCGACCATGCGCCCCGCGCAGCCCCTGGCCGTCCGACAGTCGACCGCCACGGGCGGTACCGAGGCCCCCGGCCCGTCAGCGCAGCAGGGCTCCGCCGAGCCGTTCGCCCGGCGGGTGCTGGTCGTGTCGGCCGACATCGGCGGCGGGCACGACGCCACCGGCCGCGCCCTGGCCGAACGGGTGCGTACGCTGTGGCCGGGCAGCCGGGTGGGCTGGATCGACACCCTCGACGTGATGGGCCCCGGGGTCGGCCGCTCGTTCCGGCGCACCTACCGCACCAACGTCGCCTCGACGCCGTGGCTGTACGAGTTCTTCTGGGCGTCGATCTGGCGGCACCGGTGGTTCGCCACCGCCTCCAAGTGGTTCACCGGAGCCTGGGCCGGCCGCCGGCTCGCCCCGGTCGTCGAGGCGTTCGACCCGGACCTGATCGTCTCCACCTATCCGCTCGGCAGCGCCGGCCTCGCCTGGCTGCGCCGTCATCGTGGCCTGGGCGTACCGGTCGGCGCGTGGGTCTGCGACTTCGCGCCGCACCCGTCCTGGGTCTACTCCGAGCTGGATCTGGACCTGGTGGTCCACCCGGCGGCCGTCCCGGTGGCGGCGGTCGCCGCGCCGGGCGTGCGGCTGGGGGTGTGCGCGCCACCAGTGCTCGACCGGTTCCACCCCGGCGACCGGGTCGAGGCCGCCGGGCGCTGCGGTCTCGATCCCGACCGGGCCGCGGTGGTCGTGGCCTGCGGATCGTACGGCTTCGGCCACGTCGAGGAGGCCATCGACGCGCTGGTCGGCATCGGCGACGCGGTACAGGTGGTCGCGGTCTGCGGACGCAACGAGCGGCTGGTCGACCGGCTGGCGGCGCTGCGCCTGCCACCCGACCGGCTGCTGGTCCGGCAGTGGGTCGACGACATGCCCACCCTGCTGCGCGCCGCCGGGCTGGTGGTGACCAACGCGGGCGGCGCCACCGCGCTGGAGGCGTGGGCCAGCGGCACCCCCATCGTGATGTACCGGCCCATCGCCGCGCACGGCGTGGCCAACGCGGCGCTGATGACCGCCGCCGGTGTGGCCGAGACGGCCCACAGTCCGAACGCCCTGGTCGCCTGCGTCCGTAGCCGGCTCGTCGGCGGGGCGGCCGTCGGCTCGGCCGCGCCCGCCGCCCACCCGCACCTGCCGGACCTCGGGCTGCCCGCGCTCGCCGACGCGCGGCGGCCGGCCGGCGACATCCGGCCGGTGCCGGTCGGCCGACCGGCCAGCTGGCCGCTGCGCCCCCAGGACGCGTTCTTCCTGCACGTGCAGTCGGAGGCGGTGGCCCAGCACATCGGCGCGGTGCTGGAACTCGGCCCCCGAGCCGACGGCCGGGCACTCGCCGCGGCGGATCTCGTCGCGCAGCTCGCCCGGCGGCTGCCCGCCATCGCCACGCTACGCCGCCGCCTGGCCCCCCGGGGCCGGTGGCGCCGGCCCGGCTGGGTCATCGACCGGTACGTCGACCCCGCCGCCCACCTCGACGAGGTCACGGTCACCCCCGGCGACGACGGCAGCGCCGCCCTGGACCGGTTCTGGTCCGAGCCGCTGGCCACCGACCGCCCGCTCTGGCGGCTCCTGCTGGTCAACGGCCTACCGGACGGGCGCACCCAGGTGGCCGTCAAGGTCCACCACAGCCTGGGCGACGGGATGTCGGTGATCGGCATTCTGGGCCGGCTGCTCGACCGTCCCGACGGCAGGGCGGCCGGCCCGCAACACCTGGCGCCGTTCACGCCCGAGCAGGCCATGGTCGCCCGGCCCGAGCGGGGCGAGCAACTGCGCCGGCTCGGGCTCACCGCCCGCGGCCTGGCCCGGCTCGCCACCCAGGGACCGGCACCGGTCACCGGCTTCAACCGTCCGGTCGCCTCGCCCGACCGCCGGCTGGTCACCGCGAGGCTGCCGGCCGCCGAGGTGCTCCGCGCGGCCCGCGCCTGCCGGGCGCACGCCAGCGAGCTGATGCTCGCGCTCACCGCCGCGGCGCTGGGCACCGTGCTACCGGCCGGCACGCCGCCCCGGCTGCGGGCCATGTTCGCGGTCTCCCGCAACCCGCGACGGCGGGCCCCCACCCAGGGCAACTGGACCGGGGCGGTGAACCTGGACCTACCGCTGGGGCGCTGCTCGCCGCAGGACCGGGTGGCCGCCGTGCGGCAGTCGCTGCGCACCGCGTTGGACAGCGGGGAAGTAGAGGCGGCCGGCCTGGTCATGCGGGCCATGGGTGCGCTGCCCGCGCCGCTGCACGCCGCGCTGGCCCGACGGGTGTACACCAGCCGGCATCTCAACGTCATCGTGTCCTACATGGCGCTGCCGTGGGACTCCCGGGTGCTGGCCGGCGCCCCGCTCCGGGCGGCGATCCCGGTGGTGGCCCTGGCCGAGGGCGTGCCCCTCGGCATCGGAGTGCTGCGCTGCCGGAACGCCTTCGAGATCGGCGTGCTGCTGGACGAGTCGCTGGCCTACACCGGTGCCGCGTTCGTCGCCGCCCTGCGTACCGGCCTGGCCGAGCTGCTCCACGAGGTCGAGGCCGGCGACGGAGGCGGCCGGTCGGTGGACCGGGCGGCGGGGGGCGCACCGGCCGGACGGTCGCGGCCGGAGGCGCCGCGGTGCGCCTGACCAACGCGGTGGTCCTGGTCACCGGGGCGTCCTCGGGCATCGGGGCGGCGGTGGTGCGGCGGCTCACCCGGGCCGGTTGCCAGGTGGTGGCCGCCGGACGGCACCCGGGACGGCTCGCCCAGCTCGCCACCGAGACCGGCGCCGCCGCGCTGCCGGCCGACCTGGCCCGGCCCGGCGCCGGACGGGAACTGGCCGAGCGGGTCCTCGCCCGGCACCCACGGGTGGACGTGCTGGTCAACAACGCCGGCGTCGGCTGGGCGGGCCAGTTCGCCGAGATGCCGGACGGGGCCGCCGACGAACTGCTCGCGGTGAACCTGCGCGCGCCGATCGAGCTGACCCGGGCGCTGCTGCCCGGGATGCGCCGCCACGGCGGGCATCTGGCCTTCGTGGGCTCGATCGCCGGCCGGCTGGGCGTGGGCGGGGAGGCGGTCTACGCGGCCAGCAAGGCCGGCCTGGACATCTTCGCGCAGAGCCTGCGGCTGGAGCTGGCCCGGCACCGGATCACCGTCAGCGTGGTCGTCCCCGGGGTCGTGGACACGCCGTTCTTCGACCGCCGGGGGCAGGCGTACCGCCGACGCCGGCCCCGGCCGCTGCCACCGGAGCGGGTGGCCGACGCGCTGGTCGACGCCATCGCCCGGGGCCGGGCCGAGGTCTACGTGCCGGGCTGGTTGCGCCTGCCCGTGGCGGTACGCGGACTGCAGCCGGCGGTGTACCGACGCCTGGCGGCGCGGTTCGGGTGACCGGCGTCCGGCCCCGGCACGGCCCCGGGGCCGGACGGCCGGGCGCGGACCTCAGTTGCGCATCGCGCGCAGCGACTGCCGCAGCGAGGACATGGTGGCCAGCACGGCCGTCGGCTCGTACCCGCAGTGCGCCATGCAGTTGGCGCACCGCGCGTCGCGCCCCCGCCCGTAGCTGTCCCAGTCGGTCGAGTCCAGCAGTTCCCGGTAGCTGGCGGCGTGCCCGTCGGCCATCAGGTAGCAGGGCCGCTGCCAGCCGAGCAGCGAGTACGACGGGATCGCCCAGGCGGTGCACGGGAAGTCGACCTTCCCCTCGAGGAAGTCCAAAAACAGCGGCGAGTGGTTGAGCCGCCAGCGACGGCGCCGGCCGCCGGCGAAGGCCTTGCGGAACAGCTCGCGGGTCTCCGTGACGCCCAGGAAGTGCTCCTGGTCCGGCGCCTTCTCGTAGGCGTACGCCGGGGAGAGCATCATCTCGTCCACGCCCAGGTCGTCGTTGAGGTAGTCGAGCACCTCAATCACGGTCTGCGGCGTGTCGGTGTTGAAGAAGGTGGTGTTGGTGGTGACCCGGAAGCCGCGCCGCTGGGCGTCCCGGACGGCCGCCACCGCGGCGTCGAAGACGCCGTCCTTGCACACCGCCGCGTCGTGCCGCTCCCGCAGCCCGTCGATGTGCACGGTGAAGGCGAAGTACGGCGACGGGCGGAACTTCTCGATCTTCTTGGGCAGCAGGACCGCGTTGGTGCACAGGAAGACGAACTTCTTGCGCCGGACCAGCTCGGCGACGAGAGTGTCGATCTCCGGGTGCATGAGCGGCTCCCCGCCCGCGATGGAGACCATCGGCGCGCCGCACTCCTCCACGGCGGCGACGGCCTGCTCCACCGGCATCCGCCGCTTGAGCAGGTTCGCCGGCTGCTGGATCTTGCCGCAGCCCGCGCACTTCAGGTTGCAGGCGAACAGTGGCTCAAGTTCCAGCAGCAGCGGGAACCGCTTGCGGCCGCGCATCTTCTGTTCCATCAGGTAGCTGGCGATCCGCAGGCTCTGGCGCAACGGCATGCTCACGGCTGACGTACCTCCTTCGGAAGGGTGAAAGCGACGTCCTCGACGGTCGTGGTGTGCTCGCTCACCTCCCTCGCCCCGAGCGCCGTGAGCGCGGCGACGACCTCGTCGACCAGCCCGGGTGGCGCCGAGGCGCCCGCGGAGACGCCGACCCTCGCCGCGCCGGCCAGCCAGCGCAGGTCCACCCGGCTCACGTCCTCGACCAGGTACGCCGGCGCGCCGGCCCGTTCGGCCACCTCCACCAGCCGCCGCGAGTTCGAGGAGTTGTCCGAGCCGACGACCAGCACGACGTCGGCCCGGGCGGCGACCTCGGTGACAGCCCGCTGGCGGTTGGTGGTGGCGTAGCAGATGTCGTCGGAGTCGGGGCCGGCCAGAGCCGGAAAGCGGCGGCGCAGCGCCTCGACGACCCCGGCCGCCTCGTCGGTCGCGAGGGTGGTCTGCACCAGGTAGGACACCCGGTCGGGGTCGTCGACCCGCACCGACTCGGCCGCGGCGGGATCGGGCACCAGGCGGATCTGCCCGGGCGCCTCGCCGAGGGTGCCGTCGGTCTCCTCGTGGCCGGCATGACCGATCAGCAGCACGGTGTCGCCCCGGCCGGCGAACCGGCGCGCCTCGGCGTGCACCTTCGCCACCAGCGGGCACGTCGCGTCGATCACCGGCAGCCGCCGCTGGGTGGCCTCCCGGCGCACCGTCGGCGCCACTCCGTGGGCGGAGAAGACGGTCAGGCCGCCGTCCGGCACCTCGTCGAGTTCGTCCACGAAGACCGCGCCACGGGCCCGCAGGTCAGCCACGACGCTGGCGTTGTGCACGATCTGCTTGCGGACGTAGACCGGCGGGCCGTGCTGGCGCAGTGCCTGCTCCACCACCGCGATCGCGCGCTCCACCCCGGCGCAGAAGGAGCGGGGCGAGGCCAGTACGACCTGTCGCAGGCTGCTCGCCGCCGCCCACTCGGCCAGCGCCGACGCCACCACGGGCAGCACCTTCAGCGCGGTACGGACCCGGCCGAGCGTGGCCGGCCGGTAGAGCGACCCGCCCGTGGTGTCGGCGACCACCCGGACGCAGGCTGCCGGCCGGTCGCCGCGACCGGCCAGCAGCCACGCCGATTCGCAGTCGGCGACCAGCGCGCCGGTGGCGGCGAGCCGGGCCCGGTCGGCACCGTCGACCAGCCGGTCGGTGCTGAGCACGGGCCCGACGTGCACCCGCAACCCGCGGCGGCGCAGGGCGGCGGCGAGCATGGGAGCGTCCGGCAGCCGCAGCACGCGCGGCGGGTCGCCGGGAGCCAGCGGGTCGACGCGTACCTCGCTGGCCACCACGACGTCGCCCGAGGCCAGCCCGGGGGCCAGCCCGCCGCCGATGCCGGCGACGGCGACCGGGGCGACGCCGGCCGGGTGCCGGGCGGCGGCCGCGCGGGCGCGCCAGGGCCCGACACCGGTACGGCGCAGCGCCGGCCGTCCGGAGGAGGCGCGGTTGGCCAGTCCGCGCCGCAGCGCCGACGCCTCCACCCGCATCGGCGCGTACAGCGTCCAGTACGGACTGTCCCCGGGTGCGGTCACGGCAGTGCCTCGGCGTCGAGGCCGGTGGCGCGCGCGTCCAGGATCCGGCCGAGCGCGCTGATCGGGAAGACCAGGCGGTACAGGCCGTAGTTGATGTAGAAGTCGCCGGGGAAGCCGGTCCCGGTGTACTGCGGCTCGTCCCAGCCGCCGTCCGGGCGCTGGGTGTCGACCAGCCAGCGCACCCCACGCGTGGCTGCCTCCCCCGCCCCGTGACCGGCGGCGTGCAGCGCGAGCAGCGCCCAGGCGGTCTGCGACGCGGTGGACTCGCCACGTCCGACCCAGGCCGGGTCCCGGTACGAGCGCAGGTCCTCGCCCCATCCGCCGTCGGGGTTCTGGTGGGCCACCAGCCAGTGGACGGCCCGACGGATCGCCGGATGCCCGGGCCGCAGGCCGGCGGCCACCAGGGCCGGCACCACCGCGCCGGTGCCGTAGACGTGGTTGGCTCCCCAGCGACCGAACCAGGAGCCGTCCGGCTCCTGCGCCCGCAGCAGCCAGGCCACGGCGCGGCGTACCGGCACCGTGTCGGCGAAGTTCTCCGCCGCCAGCGCCTCGACGATGTGCGCGGTCACGTCGGCACTGGGCGGGTCGATGACCTCGCCGAAGTCGCAGAACGGCAGGTCGCCGAGCACCTCGCGGGTGTTGTCGGCGTCGAAGGCGGCCCAGCCGCCGTCGCGGCACTGCATGCCGAGCAGCCAGCGGGTGGCCCGCAGCACGGCGGGGTCGGCCGGCACGTTGGTGCGCCGCAACGCCATGATCACCTCGGCGGTGTCGTCGGTGTCGGCGTACGCGTCGTTGTCGAACTCGAAGGCCCAGCCGCCGGCCGGGGTGTTCGGCCGGCGGACCGCCCAGTCCCCGCGGACCCGGATCTCCTCGGCGAGCAGCCAGGTGCCGGCACGGGTCAGGGCGGGGTGCCCGGCCGGCAGCCCGGCGTCGGAGAGCGCGGTGACGGCGAGGGCGGTGTCCCAGACCGGGGACTGGCACGCCTCCAGCCAGCGCATCGGGCCGTCCGGGGTCTGCTCGCGCACCGTGAACCGCTCCAGCCCGGCGAGGCCGGACCGCAGGACGGGGTGGTCCAGCGGGTAGCCGAGCAGATGCAGCGCCATCAGCGAGTACACCCAGGGTGGCTGGATCCCGCCCCAGGACCCGTCGGCCTCCTGACGGGCCACGATCCACTCGGCGGCCCGGCGCAGCGCGTTGCGGCGCAGCGGGCCACGGGCGATCCGCTCGTAGCCGGCGGCGAGCCGGTCGAGGCGGTGCAGCACACCGGGCCGGGAGAGCAGCCGGGGCGGCCGGGGTGGCACGGCGGCGGTACGCAGTTCGTCGACGGTGAAGCCGAGGTCGCGCACGGGACGCAGCGCCCGGACGATGGACAGCGGGACGATGGTCTGGCGGGCCCAGCAGGCGAAGTCATAGACGTTGAACGGCACCCAGGGCGGCAACAGCACCAGTTCGGGCGGCACGGCGGGCAGCCGGGACCACGGCCAGTGGCCGAACAGGGCCAGCCAGAAGCGGGTGAAGACGCGGCTGGCGACCAGCCCGCCGTGGTCCCGGACGAACGCGGCGGCGGTCGCCATGTGCGGCGCCTCGGGCGCGTCACCGGCCAGCCGCAGCGCCAGGTACGCCTCGATGGTGGTGGACAGGTCCCCCGGGCCGCCGTGGAAGGTGGCCCAGGAGCCGTCGGGTCGCTGCTGGGAACGGATCCAGCGGGCGGATTCCTCGGTCTGCTCGGCGGTACGGATGCCCAGGAACTGCCGCAGCAGGAGATCCTCGGCGTCCATCGTGACGTTGGTGGCCAGGTCTCCCTTCCACCAGCCGGCGTCGTCCTGCAGGCCGAGCAGGTGGTCACGGGCGCGGCGCAGGGCTTCCCGGGCGACGTCGGACGTGGTGTCGCCGCCGACCGGTGGGGCGGTGACGACGGACCCGGTGGGCTTCGGCGAGAGCAGTTCGGTCATCAGTGGTCCCGTCCGGTGATGAAGGTGGTGAGGTCGGCGAGTTCGCGGCGTACGTGGTCGGGCAGGTCCAGGGCGGCGAGTTCCGCCCGGGCCCGCTCGGTCTCCGCCGCCGCCCGCTGCCGCGTCCAGTCGCGGGCTCCGGTCGCCTCGATCAGTCCGGTCGCGCGGGTCACGTCGTCGTCGGTCAGCGGGGCCGGCGACCGGTACAGCTCGGCCAGCGCCCGGCCGGCGCTGCTGCCGTCGGTCACCGCCAGTACCACGGGGATGGTGCGCTTGCGGGCCCGCAGGTCGGAGCCGACCGGCTTGCCCGTGCGCCGGGGGTCGCCCCAGATGCCGAGCAGGTCGTCGACGAGCTGGAAGGCCAGCCCGAGGTGGAAGCCGAACCGGGACAGCCCATCGACCAGGCCCGAAGGGCCGCCGCAGAGCAGCGCCCCGAGCGCGCACGAGCCGGACAGCAGGGCGGCGGTCTTGTCGCCGGCCATGGTCAGGCACTCGTCGAGCGTGACGTCGTCGCGGTGTTCGAAGGCCAGGTCGGCGGCCTGTCCACGGATGAGCGCCCGCACGTCCAGGGCGAGCCGTCGCACCGCCGGTTCGCCGCCGGCGACCTCGGCGAGGGCCTCGTACGCGAGCCCAATCAGCGCGTCCCCGGCGAGGATGGCCCGGCTGACGCCGAACACCGTCCAGGCGGTGGGCCGGTGCCGGCGCTCCGTGTCGCCGTCCATCACGTCGTCGTGCAACAGCGAGAAGTTGTGCGCCAGCTCGACCGCGGCGGCGGCCGGCACGCCGGCCTCGGGTTCGGCCCCGGCAGCCTGGGCCGAGAGCAGGGCCAGGGCCGGGCGCAGCCCCTTTCCCCGGCCGACAGCGGGCGACCCGTCGGCGTTCCAATAGCCCATCTGGTAGCCGGCGACCAACCGGTTTCCCGGGTCCAGCCGGTCCAGCAGCACCCGGATGGCCGGCTCCACGTGGGTGTGGATCTGGCTGGTGCTGTGGCTGTGCGCGATGGTCATCGTGCGGCCTCCGTGTGGTGTCGGGGCCGGGACGCGAGCTGGCGGGCGACGACGTCCGCGGCCTCCTGGCCGCTGCGCACCGCGCCCTCCATCGTGTCCGGCCAGCCCGTGTCGGTCCATGCACCGGCCAGCACCAGCCCGGGTAGGCGGGTCGTCGTGGCCGGCCGGTACGCGCGGGTGCCGGGTGACTGCCGGAAGGTGGCCCGCGGTTCCCGGGTGACGAACGCGTCGCCTACCGGGGTGTGCCGCGCGGCGGGGAAGAGCGCGGCGAGCGCCGCGCGCTGGGCCGCCACCAGTTCGGCGGCGGGTCGGTCGATCTCGGTGTCGGCGGCCGACAGGGACACCACCACGTGCTGCGCGTCGTCCGACCCCGGCCGAGTGAAGATCCACTGTGCCGGGGACTCCACGGCGGCGGCCATGGTCAGCTCGGTGATCCGGCGGGCGTAGCGCAGGTGCACGTTGACGATCGGCGCGGCGCCGAGCCGGTGCCAGTCGCCGGCGTCGGGCGCGGCGGCCGGCGGCACCAGCGCGGCGGCGACGTGGTGCGGCACGGCCAGGACCACGGCGTCCGCGGCGATCTCGCCGTCGTTCAGGCCGACCCGGAAGCCGTGCGCCTCGGGGTGGATCCACCGGACCCGGGACCGGGTGTGCACCCGCGCGCCGAGCCGGTGCAGCAGCCGCCGGGCCGGCACGGCGTGCAGGTCGATCAGCGGGACCATGGGGCGGCCGATGTCGCCGCCGTCGGCGGCTTCGAGCAGCCCGGTGCGGAACACCCGGGCGGCCAGGGCCAGCGACGCGTCGGCGCTGGGCAGGTTCAGCGCGGCCACCGTGACCAGGTCCCAGAGCCGACGTACGGCGCGGTCGCCCTGACCGTGGTCGGCGAGCCAGTCACCGAAGCTGCGGGCGTCGGTGAGCGGCAGGTCGGGGTCGACGTGTCGCAGCGCGGCGGCGGCTCGCACGGCGGCGAGCCGCTCCGCGGGAGTGAGCAGCCGGTAGGCGGCCAGCGCGGGCAGCAGGTGCGCCGGTGCCGGCAGTCGGCGGCGGGCCAGCAGGTGCGGGGCCCGGCCGGGTAGCAGCACCGGCACCGCGAACCGGGGTTGCACCTCGGTGTCGCCGGTGACGCCGAGCCGGTCGAGCAAGCCCCGGTAGGCGTGGTAGCAGCGGAGAAAGACGTGCTGGCCGGTGTCGACGGTGAGCCCGTCACGGCGGAAGGAGTAGGTCGCTCCCCCGAGCTCGGGCCGGCTCTCCAGCAGCGTCACCGCCAGCCCCTGGTCAGCGAGCCGGATCGCGGCGGTGATCCCGGCCAGGCCACCCCCGACCACGCACACGCTGCCAGCCCCGCCCGGCACCCGCGGGGCGGTCATGCGGAGCGTCCGACGAGCGCGCGTGCGGCCACCCACGCCTTCTCACGGCCGGGCAGCGACACCCGGCTGCGGGTGACCGCCAGCGGGTCCGCCGCGATCCGGGTGAGCAGGCGGCGGTAGATGCCGGCCATCGCGGCGGTGCAGGCCGCGGAGCGCCGGTCCAGCAGGGGCAGCAGCCGCAGCCCGATGTCGTACCACTGCGCGGCCCGGCCGGCCTCGAAGCGAACGAGTTCGATCAGCCGCTCGGGTGGGTCGGTGAACCGGGTGCCGTCCAGCCGCAGGGTGCAGCCGAACCGGTCCAGGTCCTCGGCCGGCAGGTAGATCCGCCCGTCGGCCCGGTCCTCCACCAGGTCGCGCAGGATGTTGGTCAGTTGCAGCGCCACGCCCAGCGCGTCGGCCAGCGGCTCGGCCCGGACCCGGTCGGTGGCGCCGAACACCCCGAGGGAGAGCCGGCCGATCGAGCCGGCCACGCAGCGGCAGTACCAGTGCAGGTCGTCGAAGGTGGCGTAGGTCCGGCCGGTCACGTCGGCGGCGCACCCGTCGATCAGTTCGTCGAAGGCCGCCAGGGGGATCGGCAGCCGGACCGCGGCGTCGGCGAGCGCGGTGAGCACCGGGTCGCCGCCGTCGTCGCCGGGCAGCCGGTGCAGGGCCTCGCGGGTACGCGCCAGGTGGTCGAGCTTCTCCTCCGGCGCCATGGTGCCGTCGCCGATGTCGTCGATGCGCCGGGCCATGGCGTAGATGGCCGACAGGGCGCGGCGTTTCACCGGCGGGAGCAGGCGGATCCCGTACGCGAAGTTGGCCGCCTGGCTGCGGGTGATCTGCTCGCAGCGCCGGTAGGCCGTGTCGACGTCGCAGATCGTGGTCATCCGGCGCTCCTCACGGTGGCGGCCAGCCAGCGGTGCAGGGTGCGCCGGCGCCCGGGACGGACGGTGGCCGGCAGCGGGTCGTGGCCGGCCACCGCCAGCGCGTCGAGGGTCGCCCGCCCGCCGGCCAGGTACCCGCTCACCGCGAGCCGGGCCCAGCCGTGCAGCGCGGACACGAGCGGCGCGCCCGCGTCGAGCCACGCCCGGGCCCGCTCCGCCTCGAACTCGATCAGGTCGCGGAGCTGGCGGTTGGCGCTCGGCCGGGCGAGGTCGTCCTCGGTGACATCGAACCGGTCCATGTCCTCCGCCGGCAGGTAGACCCGGCCGCGGCGGTGGTCCTCGGCGATGTCCTGCAGGTGTTCGACGAGCTGCAACGCCGTGCAGATCCGGTCGGACAGCGCGATCCGGGCCTCACCCACCTGGCCGAACACGTGCAGGACCAGCTCGCCGACGGGGTTGGCCGACAGGGTGCAGTACTCGACCAGCTGGTCGAAGGTGGCGTACCGGGTCACCCGCTGGTCGACCCGGTTCGCCTCGATCAACCGCACCAGCGCGTCGAGGGGCAGCCGGCACCCGGCCACGGTGGGGGCGAGGGCGCGCACCACCGGGTGGCTCACCTCGCGGCCGGCGTACAGGGACCGCAGCTGCGCCTCGATGTCGTCGAGGGCGGCGAGCCGGTCGGCGATGCCGGGCAGCGGTTCGTCCCCGATGTCGTCGATCTGGCGGGCGTAGGCGTAGACGGCGAGCAGGTGACGACGGTACCGGCCGGGTAGGACCCGCAACGCGACCGGAAAGTTCTCCCGCGTCCGGGCCTGCTCGACCCGGCGTAGCGCCGCGACGGCCGTGCGTTGGCTCATCAGCATTCCTTCCTGGCCGGGCACGGGCCGACGGTGTCTGCTCGTCCGGGCAGCGCCCGGTGCGGACGCCGCCGGTGCCGCAGGCGCCCGACGCACGCTGGAGCGATCGGTGCAGGACCGCGCGCGGCGATGGGCGGCGCGGGTGGCGCCGGGGAAAACCGATCCCCAGAGCCAGCTGGAATTCACCTTAACCATGCAGATCGGGGCCAATTCCCTGATTCCCGCCAAATCCCCTGGGCCGAGGCAGCCGCCGGGTGGCCTCGGGCCAGGCCGGGGCGGCCAGCTCGGGCACGAGACGCGGGAGGCTCCGCCGGCTCTCCGCCCGGCCCCCGCCGGCCCGGACGATCTCCGACGGGAGCCCGTCCCGCGGCGGACCGACCGCCGGCGGGGGCGCGCCGCGGAAGGGACCTCCGGTGGCGGGTCCAGCCACTAAGATCCCGGGAAACGCTCACTCTGGACGGGGAGGTCGCGGTGGCGGAGACGACGTCGGGGGTACGCCCTGTGCCGGAGCAGCCACCGTCGGCGCGGATCGACCCGTCCGTGCCGCATCCCGCCCGCCGCTACGACTACTGGCTCGGCGGCAAGGACAACTTCGCGGCAGACCGACGGTCCGGCGACGCGGTGGCCGCCGCGTACCCGGCGATCCGGACGACGGTGATCGAGAACCGGCGGTTCATGCAGCGCGCCACCCGGTACCTGGCCGGGACGGCCGGCATCCGGCAGTTCCTCGACCTCGGGACGGGCATCCCGACCAGCCCCAACATGCACGAGATCGCCCAGGGGATCGCCGCCGACTCGCGGGTCGCGTACGTCGACAACGACCCTATCGTGCTCGCGCACGCCCGCGCCCTACTGACGAGTACACCGGAGGGCGCCACCGCGTACGTCGACGCGGACCTGCGCGAACCGGAGCGGATCCTGAACGATCCCGAGGTACGGGCCACGATCGACTTCGACCGGCCGGTCGGGCTCATGCTCGTCGCGATCCTGCACTTCCTGACCGACGTCAACGATCCCCACGGGATCACCCGGCGACTGATCGAGGCCCTGCCGTCCGGAAGCTACGTGGTGATCTCGCATGCCACCACCGACCTGGTGCCGCGAGAGGTCGCCGCCACCGCGGCGCCGGTCACCACCACCAGCATGATCGACATGGCCTTCCGAACCCGGGGTGAGGTCGCCGCGTTCTTCGACGGCCTGGAACTCGTCCCGCCGGGCATCAGCCCGATCACCGAGTGGCACTCGGACGCTCCGCCGGAGCACCGGACGCCGGCCGCGCAGGCGTCCATGTACGGGGCGGTCGCGCGCAAACCCTGAGCCGTACGCGTTCCGCTGGCTGCCGCCGCGCCGGCGGGAGCGGAACCGACGCGGGCGGTTCCCCCGCCGGACCCTCGGCAAACCGTACGGGTCAGTGGCCCCGCACCCATCTCGGGTCGGGCACCTCGGTCCAGGGCTGCGTAAGGTGTGCGGTGGCCAGCACGGCGCCGCGGGCGCCGGCCGCGGCGAGGAGTCGCTGACGGGTCCGGCGGGCGACCTCGGGGTCGGCCTCGTACCGGTAGGCCACCGCGGGGTCGACGAGTTGGACGGCATGGACCAGCACGTCGCCGGTGACGATCACCCGTTCGTGGCCGTGGTCGACGATCACCGACTGATGACCCGGCGTGTGCCCCGGGGTGGGGATGACGCGGACCGACCCGCCCCGGGCGGTGGCGAGGCGGGCGACCCCGTCGACCTCGTCGAGCTGCCCCGTGGCGCGCAGCGGGTCGACGACGTACGCCCGGGCCGCGTCGCCGTCCGGTAGGGCGACCACCTCGCGCCGCTGGACGACGTACCGGGCGTTGGGGAACAGTGGCGTGCCGTCCGGCCCGACGGACCAGCCGAAATGGTCCTCGTGCAGGTGGGTGAGCACCACCATGTCCACGTCCGCCGGCTCGATTCCGGCGCGCTCGAGCTCGGCCGGGAGCCGGCCGGGCGTCGGGGCCCAGCCCTCGGCTGGACTGCCGTCGGGTCCCACTCCGGCGTCGACCAGCACCAGCCGGTCGCGCGGCCCCCGGATGGCGTAGCAGCGGAAATCGAGCCGCCAGGTCTCCCCCGGGCCGAACGCGCCGGGGTCGACGACCCGGGCACGGTCCCAGTCCCGCGGTGTCGCCTCGGGGAACGCGACCCGCCGGTCGAGGAAGAACGGCCCGGCCGCGTCGAGCAAGGGAATCACCTCGAACGCGCCGACCGCTCGACGCCCCGCCAAGTCATTGACCAACGTCACTCTAGGTCCTAGGTTCGGCGCCATGACTATCGATGCTCGTCGTGTTCTGGCGGTGCTGGTCACCTTCGTGACGGCCGCTGTCGTCGGGATGCCCGCTGCGGTCGCCGCCACCATTCTGCCCATCAACGACCTCGGCGGCGGCACCTACCTCGGCTTCCAGGGCGGACTGTACCCCGCCGGCAGGAACACCATGCCCGACGCCCACCGCACGGCCGGTGTCAACCGGGCCCTCCGGGTACGTCCGCTCGACGCCACCGGCGCGCCGAGCGCCAACGGCCGATACGTGCTGCTCTCCCTCGGCATGTCCAACACCACGCAGGAGTTCTGCTCGTCCGAGACCGGGGGGCAGTGTGCCCCGTACTCCTTCATCGGCCAGGCCGCCGCGGACCCGCGGGTCAACCACGACAAGCTCGTCATCGTCGACGGCGCCGCGGGCGGCCAGACCGCGGGCACCTGGGACTCCCCTGCCGACACCAACTACGACCGGGTCCGGGACACCAGGCTGGCGCCGCTCGGCCTGACCGAGCGGCAGGTCCAGGTCGTCTGGGTCAAGGTCGCCAACGCCAACCCGTCGGTGTCCCTGCCCGCCGCCAACGCCGACGCGTACCAGCTCGTGGTCCAGCAGGGCAACATCCTCCGCGCGCTGAAGAAGCGCTATCCCAACCTGCAGCAGGTCTTCTTCTCCAGCCGAATCTACGGCGGCTACGCCACCACCGGCCTGAACCCGGAGCCCTACGCCTACGAGACCGGCTTCGGCGTCAAGTGGGTGATCCAGGCACAGATCACGCAGATGTCGGGCGGCGGCACCGACCCTCGGGCCGGCAACCTGGACTACGACAGCGCCGCGCCGTGGGCGGCCTGGGGACCGTACCTGTGGGCGAACGGCCTCCAGCCCCGTTCCGACGGGCTCACCTGGCAGCGGTCGGACTTCGGCTCCGACGGGACGCATCCGGCCACCTCCGGCCGGCAGAAGGTGGCGAGCATGTTGCTCCGCTTCTTCACGACCTCGCCCCACACCGCCTGCTGGTTCACCGTCGACGGAACCTGCGGGTGAAGCCGTTCAGCAGTCCATTGCGGGCCTTCAGTGACCATGCCGTGACGCCGCGGCTGATAACCTACTCGGCGCTCATCGATCCGATCAATGACGCCAGCGTGGGGAGTGAGAGTGGTGGGTTGGCAGGGGGACATCCGACGAGCATCGAGCGCTGACGCCGGGCTCGTCGGGATGATCCTGGCGGAAGCATTCATGCGTGACCCGGTCAGCGAGTGGATCTTCCCGGACGAGGAGCATCGGGCGAAGGCGCATCCGTCGTTCTTCGGGGAGTTCGTCAACCTCGTCCTCGATGCGGGCGAGATCTACCTGGCCGGCGAGGGCGCGGGCGTCACCCTGTGGCTGCCCGTCGACGGCAGCGACGAGCCCGACGAGGGGCAGGAACTGCTGCAGACGCTGGAAGCCGCGGTCGGCGCGGAGGCCACCAAGCGGTTCGCGGTCCTCGACGGGCTGATGGCGGCCAACCACCCGGGCGAGCCGCACTGGTACCTGCCGTTCATCGCGGTGCACCCTGACCAGCACAGCAAGGGCGTGGGTTCGGCCCTGCTCCGGCACAAGCTCACCCAACTCGACGAAGCCGGCTCGGCGGCCTATCTCGAGGCGAGCTCGCCGCGCAACGCGGCGCTCTACGAGCGGCACGGGTTCGAGCTCGGTTCGTCCACCCTGGATCTACCGGACGGCCCGAGCCTCTATCCGATGTGGCGGAATCCTGCCTGACCGACGCGGGCTGAACGACGCCGCCAACCCGGCGGTAGAAGCGGTTGGCCGGTCGACGAACGCTGTCGTCGACCGGCCAACCGCAGTGGGACTGTCCCGCCGTCTACCGGAGCGCCATGGACTCAGCGGGCGGGTGGCAGCTGCCAGGCCCGGATGATCGTCTGCTCGATCCGGTTGTTGTCGGCATCCCACGCCTCGACCCGCAGGGCCACGAAGCCGTTGGTCTCCGCCGGGTCGCGGTTGTCGAGGGTCACCTCGAACCGGCCGCCGTCGAGGCCTCGGACGGGGCGCTTCTGCCAGGTCTTGCCGTCGTCGTACGAGATCGACACCTTGGCGCCGCGGACTGCCGGGCCGTCGGCGCCGACCTGGTGGCCGACGGTGAGACCGAGGGTCAGCGGGCCCTGCCGGCTGCTCGGCTGTGCGGTGGTGTTGAGCAGGTCCACCGGGACGTTGTAGTCGACCTGCAGCAGCGGCAGCACCACCGGGCCCGAGGTGGATCCCCTCGATCGGAGGGTCCAGGCGGTGTGGGTCTCGGTGGAGGTGCTCCACCAGTCCGCCTTGCGGGCCACGTCCAGCTCGATCCGGTGCTCGGCCTTTGCCGGGCTGACCGTGATCGTGCCCTGGGCCCGCGGGCCCTGGCCGATCAGCCTGCCGTTCTCGTAGACGCGGATGGCGGTGGTGTCGACCCTGCTGTCCGTCATGCCGTGGTGCCTGTCCGAGTCAAGCCACTCGTACATGAAGAGCGTGAGCACGTCCCCGTCGCGGGTCGTCGGCACTCCCGGCTCGAACTGGCTGCCGGCGTTGAACCCGGGCCGGGCCACCTGCCGGAACCAGCTCTGGTCGCGCCGCTCGCCCGGCTTGTAACAGGTGGTCGGCTCCCTCATCTCCCCGACGTACGAGAGTGCCCCGTACATCCACTGCGCGTAGCAGTTCTCCTCGGCCACCAGGTATTCGACCCGCTCCTGCGGCGCCGCATGCAGAGTCGCGATCGAGCTCGACGCGAGCGACCAGGGCCGGTACATGTGCCGCAGCTCAAGCATGGTGTGCCCGGTGACGTCACTGTGGTAGCGGTTGTTCACCCGGGCCAGCCGGGCCGGATCGGCCACGAAGGCCGGGTCGGCGGGCACCTGCCCGTGGAACGGCACGACCAGGTCGTACAGGATCGAGTTCCGCGGCCCGGCGACGAGCCGCTGTCGGGTGTAGAACTCGAAGTCGCCGCGAGTGACCGGCGCGGTCGGCGTTGCGGACACCAGGGAGAGGGATCCGTGGAAGTTGTGGGCGAACGGCCAGCCCGCTTCTGTCTGACGCCACCACCCCAGGGTCGTGATTCCGGTCGGGTTGGCCGGTTCCGGGGTCACGATCCTGACCGGGGCGGCCTGCCGCGCGTCGAACACCAGCGTCGTGTCTCGGTCGATCTTGATCTCGGGATCGCCGACCCAGGTCCGTTCCGGCAACGAGCCCGGCTGCTCGTGGCGGGTGTCGATGAGGCCGGCCACCGAGTAGGTGCCCGGCGGCACCCGCAGGGTGACCACGCCGTTGTCGAACTGGTTGTCGATCTCCATGAACCGCGCGGTGTCGACCACGTCCAGCACGTCGATCATGCCGAGCGCGTTGGCGGGCTGACCGTTGCGGTCGATGCCCTTCACCCGCAGTTCGTAGCGCACCCCTTCCTTGTAGTAACCGACCGGGATGTGGTTGACCTCCCCGCCCTTCCGGCTGGCCGTCAGGTAGCCGCCGTAGATCCCGGCCGCACCGGCCCGGACGTCCAGGGTGACCGTGGCCTTGGCGGTGCCACCGGGCGCGATGGTCAGCGAGGCCGGCGAGACGGTGAGCATGTCGGCGCTCGCGGTGGTGCCCTCCCGGTTCTTGACGTCGAGCGCCAGGTCGATGGTGACCGTCTCCGTGCCGCGGTTGGTGTAGCCGACCGTGGTGCTCACCGGGGCTGCCTCGTCCTGCGGGTAGGCGAAGTAGCCGAGACTCAGCGGCGACCGGTCGGGTAGCACCGCCGAGGTGACGGCGTTGCGCAGATCCAGTCGCCCCCCGCCCTGCTGGTAGACCTCGAGGTCGCCGTTCGCCACCGCCGTGCTCGCCAACGCCGCCTTGACCTGGGCCGGGGACAGGCCCGGGTGCTGCTGCAGGAACAGCGCCGCCGCGCCGGCGACGTGCGGGGTCGCCATCGAGGTGCCCGAGGCGGCGGTGTAGTGGTCGTCCACCGGGCTGCCCATGGCGGTCCCGGAGGCGCGGCCGGCGACGATGCCGACGCCGGGGGCGGTGAGATCCGGCTTGATCGCGTAGTCGCCCACCCGCGGGCCGTGCCCGGAGAAGTACGCCAGCTTGTCGGCCTTGTCGACCGCGCCCACGGTCAGCGCGGCATCGGCCGCACCGGGCGCGTCGACCGAGCCCTCGCCGTACTCACCCGAGTTGCCGGCGGCGACCACGAACAGGGTGCCGTACTGCGCGGTGAGGGCGTTGACCGTCTGGCTGAGTGGGTCGGAGCCGTCGCTGAAACCGCCGCCGAGGCTCATGTTCACCACGTCCGCCCCCTGGGTGGCGGCCCACTGCATGCCGAGCATGATCGCCGAGAACGGGCAACCCTCCGAGAGGCACACCTTGCCGGCGAGCAGCCGCGCCTTCGGTGCCACACCGGTGTACTTGCCGCCGGAGGCCGCTCCGGTGCCGGCGATCGTCGTCGCCACGTGGGTGCCGTGCCCGTGCGAGTCGCGGGGGTTGCCGCTGTCGGTGAAGTCCTGCGCGGCGAGCACCCTGCCCTTCAGATCCGGGTGGTCGACGTCGATGCCGGTGTCCAAGACGGCCACGGTGACCCCGGCGCCGTCGTAGCCGGCGGCCCACGCCTCGGGCGCGCCGATCTGCCGTACGCTCTCGCTGAGCTCCACCTTGGCCAGCCCATCGAGCCAGACCTTGTCCACACCGGCCAGCGCGCCGGTCCCGGTCAGGCTCTTGGCTCCGGCCGCACCGGAGGGCCGCGCGGAGCGCCACCACTGCCCGTTCCGGTCGATTGTGGCGGCGACCCCGTTGATGCTCGGCAGTTGCGCCGTAACCCGCGCACCCCGTGGCGCGGACAGGGTCCGGGCAGCCTTCGGTTCGTAGCTGACGATCACCGGCACCGAGTCGTGGTAGTCGTACTCGGCCAGCTTGGTGACGTTGAACAGCTCCCGGTCCAGCACCTCGGGGACCAGCGGCGCGGCGTCGGACGGGATGATGTAGGTCTCATCGCGGTAGGTGAGCGTCTCGAACGAGATGTCGCCGTCGCGGTCGGCCTTCTCGATGGTGAAGGCCATCCGCCCGTCCGGCCCGGCCTGCACGACGACCCGGTCGCCGGTGACGAGGGTGACGGTTTCCGTGGCGGACGGGTTGGCGACCGGGATCAGCCCGGACTTGTGGTCAGGGCTTGCCGACGCGGCGTTCGGCGCCGCCCCGGCCATTAGGAGCGCCAGCGCACCGGCCAGCGCGGGTCTACGGAGATGCACGCTTCCTCCCGACGGATCTTCAAAATTCCCTCGTAAACCTCCTGTCGGCGCGCGCGGAGGTCAAGGACTTGATGGTGTTCGATAGTTACCATTGTCGAGAAGTGATCAGGGGAGGTCCGGGCCATGCGCGACAACGACCGGGTGCTGGGCGAGGTGGGTGTCAGCGACAGCGCCGAGAGGGTCTACCGGTCACTGCTGGCCAATCCCGGGGCGAGCGTGAGCGAACTGCGGGCATTGACCGGCTTTGCCCAGCGGCGGTTGCGTGGCGCGCTGTCCGAACTGGAGAGCAAGGCGATGATCACCCGGCGCAGCGGCTCCCGGGCCCATTACCAGTCGGTGCCCCCAGACGTCGTGGTCGAGGTCCTGGTCCGCTCGAGGGAGGAGGCGCTGCGCCAGGTACGCCTCGACGCCAAGCGGCTCGCGGCGCTGCACCGCGTGCCGGCCGAGCAGGACCGGGTCACCGAGCTGATCGAGGTTGTGACCAGCCGGGAAGCGTACGCCGAACGCTGGAAGCAGCTGCAGCTGAGTGCGCGCCGAAGCCTGCACGTCTTCGTCCGGCCGCCGTTCGCCCAGCAGCGGCCCGAGGACTCTGAGCCGCTGCAGGAGCAGCTGCTCGCCCGAGGCGTGCCATCCCACGCTATCTACGACGAGGAGACGCTGAAGCAACCCGGCGTGCTCGAGCACGCCCAGAGGATGGTTGCGCTCGGGGAGGAGGCGCGGGTCGTGAAGGGGCTGCCGATGAAGCTGTCCATGTCCGACCGCCGCACTGCCCTGGTGCCGTTCGTCCAGTCGGACCCGAACAGGGCCGTCGACGCCGGCTTGGTGGTGCACGAGTGCGCCCTCCTCGACGCGCTCGTCGCGCTCTGGGACATCTACTGGGAGCGCGGCGTGCAACTGCGGTTCGACGGCCAGGAACTATCTGCCAGGTCCCGGGGGGCCGATGAGGACACGGTGTTGACTCTGATGGTCAGCGGGATGAAGGACGAGGCGATCGCCGCTCGGCTGGGGGTGTCGGCGCAGACCGTGCGCCGCCGGATCTCCGAGATCCAACGGCGCCTCGGTGTGAGCACGCGCTTTCAGGCCGGCGTTGCGCTGGGTCGGCAGGGCTGGCCGGCGCGGTAGCAGCCGGACCAGCGGGCCCGGGGCCGACCGAAACGGCCGCCGCCGCCTGGCGCTCCAGCCCCTCGTTGCAATCGTCTGGCAGCGGGTCGGCCGGCAGACCCCGTCAATCGCCAGACACGGCGAGGGCCCTGCGGATCTCGCCGTCCCTTCAGCAGCTCGGCCCGCCTGCCCCGCCACGGCAACGGCAGGCGGCTCAGCGCCGGACGCTGACGGTGGTGGCGTCGAGCGCGGCGACGACCGCCCCGAGCAGGCTCTGCAGCGGCGGCGGCAGTAGCCGCCCGCACTCCCGCATCCGGGCGCTGGCCTGCGCGTCGAAGAGGTTGGAGCTCAGGTTCACCGGTTCGATGAGGGCGGCCAGCAGCAGCGTTTCCACATCGATGTCGGCGCTGTGCTGACGCATCAGCATCGCGGTCAGCCGCACCCGTGGTGAGGCCGCCTGGTTGGGGTCGGCGGCCGGCCAGCGAACGGACCGGCCGAGCAGCCGCCCCTGTTCCCGCCGCACCACACCGGCGGTCGCCAACCGGGTGCCCACGCGCTCGCAGATGTTCAGATGTTCGCGCAGGTACCGTATCCACAACCGGATCGGATGCGCTCCCTCCCGCCGGATGATCTCGGTGATCAGCAGATCGGTCAGGGGTTCCTGCCACAGGCGCCCGTCGATCGCGACGATCCTGCCGTCCTCCGCGACAATCCGGCGCTCGAACATCAGCTCGGCGAGCGCGGCCCCGGCGAGCGCGCACTCGAGTCGGTCGACCGCGCCGTGGGGCTTTCCCGAGAATTCGTCATGACCGATGAGAAACAGCGCGTCGGCGAGCCGGTAGGTCGGGGGTGCGCCGGAGTAGGTCATCGACGTCGCAGCGTAGGAACCTGGCCGTTCAGGGCCGGGAGGAAACGCCGCTCCTCCTCTCGGGTATAGGCCCATCCGTCGGCGCGTTGCAGCAGCCGGACGTGACGGTGATGGATGCCCTGCACAAGGGCTTGGCTGGTGCGGATGTTGAACTTCCCGGTGGTTCGCACAGCGACCCGACCAAGGTGCCGGCCCTTGTTCTTGCCGGCTGGAACGACAGCGTGCACGGCGTAGCCGCCGCGGCCGGTCGCGGCGGCGACCAGCACCTGCCCCGGGCAGGACCGCGCGGCAGTGAGGATCCCGACGTGAAGGCATCAAGGGTGGGGGTCTTTGGCGCGCCGGTCTGGTGCCGGTTCCACTTGGTGCGCCCGCCCGTGCCAACCTCAAGCGGTAGGCCGGTGGCGGCCAGCGCTTGCCCCAGCGCCCGCCGGGTTGTCGGCACGGCCGCAGCATCCCGCAGCGGCAGTTTCGCTTGGCCTCGGATCCGGGCCGACACAGCGGGCCGGTCCGAGCCGCCCCGCGAGGGCGGCACGATGTGGTCGATGTTCAGCGGCACCCCCGTGGCGCCGCAGTAGGCACGCCTGCGCCCCCACTTGGCCAGCAGATGCTCACGTACCTCGTACCCATCCAGGGTGCCGTGCTGGTACTCGACCCCGGCGATGTTCGGGTTCTGCAACAGTTGCGTGTCGAACGCGACCCGGTGCCGCAGCGACGGCGCCAACCACCCGTCCGGCTCGCGGCGGTTCAGGAAGCGGGGTGCCCGGTAGCGCAGGTTCCGCGACCGGCGGCCACGCCGGAACACGGCGCGGGCGTTCAGCTTGTCACGAATCTGCCCGCCCCGATGGCGGACTTCGATCGCGAACAGGCCGGCCCGAATCGTGTTATTGGCGCGGAAGACTGCGACGCAGGTGAGCTTCGAACCCGGGTCAATGCCGAGCTCCACCCCGTCCACCTGCGAGGAGGCGACCTCGCGGTCTTTGAGCCGGATCACG
>NZ_JBEYER010000008.1:0-97630 GCF_040634005.1 Micromonospora sp. NPDC007271 | reverse complement strand
ACGCCCACCTTGCCGGCTTCCCTGGGGACGAAGTCCCGGACCGTTCGGGTGGCGGGGTTGATGCCGAAGCCGGCGTCGGTCTTGCCGGTGGCCCGCAGCGACACGTAGCCGCCCGGCTGCTTCGCCAGCTTGAGCGCGCCGGTCCACCAGTCGGCGTCCTTGCTGAGCGTCACCCGCTGCCAGGTGGCGCCGTCGTCGTACGACACCTCCAGGGTCACGGAGGTGACATTGCCGGTGCTGGGACCGCCGCCCGCCTGGGGGATCGGCTTGAGGCGGATCTCCTCGGTGGTGCCCGCCTTCACGTCACCGTGCAGGTCGGTGTCGAGGCGGTACTCCATCTGCAGCAACGCGAACGGCTCGAACTTGTCCGCCTCGTTGGAGCTGGAGACGAAGTCCCACTCGGTGTGCGTACGCGTCGACAGCCGCCACTGTTCGGCCGGGCGGGACGCGTCGAGCACCAGCCGGTACGGCAGCATCCCGGCCGGCACCGACTGCCACTGCATGCTCGACGAGTACTTGTTCTCGTACAGCATCCGGTCGCCCTGGTAGAGCTTCAGGTTGGTCGGCACCGAACCCCACTCCAGGTTTCCGCCGTGCTCCAAACCGTCCCCGGACGGGCTCCAGGCCTGCACGTTGATGGTCATGTAGTCGCGGTAGCGGCTGTTCTGGACCGCGAACGCCCGGTTGAACGCCGGACGGATCGCCGGGGCGAACCAGTCCTGCCGGGTGGTGCTGCCCTTGGCGTACGTGTTGCGGTTGGCCGTGTCCGTCCAGGTGCCCTGGCTGTGCACCTCGTGCCAGGCCTGGTCCGGGGTGACCCACTCCGTACGGGTGGCGGGGTGCCACTCCCGCTCGGCGAAGCCGAGGGACGGGGTGAAGGTCACGTCGTACCGGTTGCCGCTGCCCTCCATCCCCTTCGTGATGTTGTAGTAGTGCGCGTCGATCCGGGCAAGGTCCTGCCGCTGCGGGTGGTAGCTGAGTGGCCGGTCCGGTACCTGTCCGGAGTAGTTGCGGGTCAGGTCGTAGAGGTAGGTCGCGTACGGCACCTTGTTGGTGATCAGCTGCAGCGTGCCGGTCCTGGCCCGGGCGATCAGCTGCGCGCCGGCGTCGCGGTGCACGGTGGCGACCGGGATCGGGGACGCGCCGACCGACTCGTTGAGCACGCCGACGCCGTCGTTGACGACCAGCAGCAGCTTCGCCCCGGCGGCCACGGCGGCGGCGGCACGGTCCCTGGCGCCGACCGCGTCGCTGCGGGTCACCACCACGGCCTTGCCCTTCGCGTCGAGCGTCGCGTAGTCGGCGGCCGCGCCGTTGCCCGCGTAGACCGTGGGCAGGGTCTCCCTGCCGGCGGTGAGCGTGCTGCCCGGCTGGACCGTGACATCCACCGGCTGCAGACCAGGGACATCGACGCTCAGCTGCGGCTCGCCCTTGCGCCACCGGGTGATCATCGTGAACGACCCCTGGGTGACCTCGTCCGTCGGCGTGACGTAGAGGTCGTCGTACTTCACCGGCACCACGAACCCGTCGCGGAAGCTGTCGCCGTTGGCGTACCTGACGGTGTAGTCGAGCTTGCGCTGCCGGTCCTGGCTGCGCTGCGGCGCGACAGTGTCCAGCAGGCGGGCCTTGCTCGCGTCCAGCACCACCTCGGCTCCGGAGTCGTTGAGCACGGTCTCCGGGTCCACCAGCAGGGCCAGGCCGAGTGAGTCGGACCGCTCCCCCGGCACGTCCAGCGTCGACTCGACGGTGTAGGTGCCCGGCGGCAGCCGCAGCGTCATCTCGCCGTCGATGGTGTACATCCACGGGTAGAACTCGCCGGCCTTCTTGATCACGACGGTGGCGGCGGCGGGCTTGCCGTCCCGGCCGATCAGCTTGACCTTCAGGTCGTAGCGCTCGTCCTCCTTCAGCAGACCCAGAGAGGTGCGCGTGACCGCGGTGCCCGTGGCGGCGTCGGTGCCGACGAGGTAACCGGTGAACTGGCCGGTGCCGGGCTTGGTCGGATCGCCGGTGACCGGGACGGACGCGCTGCCGCCCGCGGGCACCGTCACCGCGGAGGCGCCCAACGAGAACGGGCCGGATCCGGTGATGGCGAGGTTCAGGGTCACGTCGCTGCTGCCCGAGTTGGTGAAGGTCACCGGCTTGGTCACCGGGGCGTCGGTGGGCTCGTGCGGCCAGTCGAAGTTGCCGAAGAAGACCGATCCGGTGGCCCGGGCGTCCGTGCGTACGGCGGCGGCGACGTCGAGCCGGCCGGCGCCCACCTCGTACGGCGTGTACCCCGCGGCCAGGCCCTTCGAGCTGCTCATCAGCGCTTCCTTGAGCTGCGCGCCGGACCAGTCGGGGTGGCGCTGAGCCAGGATCGCCGCGGCGCCCGACACGTGCGGAGTCGCCATCGAGGTGCCGCTGATCGTCCGGTACTGGCCGGTGCCGGTGGTCATCTGCTGCGAGCGGGCGGCGGTGATGTCGACCCCGGGGGCGGTGATGTCCGGCTTGAGCGCGCCGCTGCGCACCAGCGGGCCGGTGCTGGAGAAGTACGCGAGCCGGTCCTGCTTGTCGACCGCGCCGACGGTCAGCGCGCTGGCGGCGGAGCTGGGCGTGCCGATGCTCTGCGGCCCGGCGTTGCCGGATGCGATGACGAACAGCGTGCCGTACTGCGCGGACAGCGTGTCGACCGCGACCGCCATGGGGTCGGTGCCGTCGGAGAGAGTCGGGTCACTCAGACTCATGCTCACGACGTCCGCGCCGGACTCGGCCGCCCACTGCATGCCCGCGAGCACCCAGGAGTCCATGCCGAAACCGTCGTTGCCGAGCACCTTGCCGACGATGAGGTCCGCACCGGGCGCGACGCCCTTGTACGTGCCGCCGGAGGCCGCGCCGGTGCCCACGATCGTCGAAGCGACGTGGGTGCCGTGCCCGTTGACGTCGGAGGTGTCCTCGTTCGGCACGAAGCTGACCTTGTCGTCGATCTGGTCGGCCAGGTCAGGGTGGCTGGCGTCGACCCCGGTGTCCAGCACCGCGACCTTGACCCCGCGGCCGTCGTACCCGGCCGCCCACGCCTCGGGCGCGCCGATCTGCGGCACGCTCTCCTTGAGGCTGGCAGCAACCCGGCCGTCCAGCCAGAGCTTCGCCACCCCGGCGCCGAGGGTGGGGCTGGAACCGGAGGCGGCCGGTGCGACGGTGGTCCAGAAGGTGCGGGCCTGCTTCTTGTCGGCCGCCAGCGACGCGGCCCCGACCTGCCGCAGGTCGCGGACCAGTTTGGTGCCCTTGGGAACGACCGGCTTGGCCGCGCGTGCCTTGGCCGGCGCGTAGGTGGCGATGAGTGGGACGCTCGCGGTCTTCGCGTCGTCGTAGCCCATCTCGATGAGATCGGTGATGTTGAACAGCCGCCGGTCCAGTTTGTCGCTGGTCAGCAGGGGCAGCGCCTCGTCGGGGAGGACGAACAGGTCACCGCCGCTCTCCTGCAGATGGACGCCGCCGGTGGCGTTGTCGGGCCGGTCCACATCGACCGTTTCCTTGCCGTCGGCGGAGGTGGTCACCGTGACCACGTCGCCAGTGATCAGGGTGATGGTGTGGGTGGACCTGGTCTCGGCCTTGGGGGCCGCGGCGGCGCTTGCCGCGGTCGCGGTCGTCGGGATCGCGGCGATTCCGCCAGCGATCAGTGCCGTCGCTGTCGCTGCCGCGATCAACCGGCGTCGCAGCCGGCCAGGCTCGGAGGGCGGTAAGGGAAGTGACATGCGGAAATTTCTACCGATGCCAGCGCAGCCGGGTGAATAGCTGGCGCTGGCGGAGTCGCGCCACGGCATTACTCCGCCACAAGCAGACGCCGGCGCTGGACGGGCTGGCGCACCCGCCGCGGCCACCGCTCGTCGGCACAGCCCTCGTCCGCCTCGCGCGCGGCGACGGCGGTCGATGAGGTGAACAACACCTCACCCCGCTTCCGCTGTCTTGATCTTGCTGTTAGCTTTTGCCAAGACTTTGCAAGAACCAAGAAGTTGCAGAAGGAGGGTATGGTGACCGCCACCGCCCTGCCGAAGAATCAACCGGATCTGCTCGGTGTCGTGGCGCAGCGCCGCCGCACCGGCATCTGGCTGCTCGCGCTGACGGTCGGGCTGATCCTGACCGGACTGGCCGCGGTCGGGTCCGGAGCGATCGGGATCCCTCCGATGACCGTGGCCTCGGTCGTCGGGCACCATCTCGGCCTGCCCGTCGAGGTGAACTGGACGCCCCCGCAGGACGCCATCGTCTGGCAGGTCCGACTGCCCCGGGTGCTGCTCGGCATGCTCGTCGGCGCCGGGCTGGCGGTGTGCGGGGTGGCGCTGCAGGCCATGGTGCGCAACGTGCTGGCCGACCCCTACCTGTTGGGAATCAACTCCGGAGCCTCCAGCGGCGCGGCCGCGGCGATCCTGTTCGGGGCCGGCGCCGGCTTCGGACAGTACGCCCTGTCCAGCAGCGCCTTCGCCGGCGCGCTCGGGGCGTCGCTGCTGGTCTTTCTGATCGCCCGCAGCGGAGGCCGGGTGACCTCGATCCGGTTGCTCCTGTCCGGAGTCGCCGTCGGCTACGCGCTGTACGCCACCACCAGTTTCCTCATCTTCGCCTCGGGATCCGCCGAAGGCGCCCGATCGGTGATGTTCTGGCTCCTCGGATCCCTGGGACTGGCCCGGTGGAACGCCATGCTGGCGGTCACCGCGATCGTGCTGGGCGGCACGATCTGCTACCTGACCGTCGTCGGGCGGCGACTCGACGTCCTGGCCGTCGGTGACGAGACCGCGCAGACCCTGGGCGTGTCACCCGACCGCTTCCGGCTACGCCTGCTCGTGATCGTCTCGCTCAGCGTCGGCGTACTGGTCTCCGCAGCCGGCAGCATCGGCTTCGTCGGCCTCGTCATCCCCCACCTCGCCCGGCGCATCGTCGGCGCGCCGCACGTACGCGTGCTGCCGGTCGCCGCGCTCCTCGGGGCCATCCTCCTGGTCTGGGCCGACGTGCTCGCCCGGGTCCTGCTGGCCCCGCAGGAGATCCCGATCGGCATCATCACCGCCCTGCTCGGCGCACCCTTCCTGCTGATCCTGATCCGTCGTCTGCACTCCACCGGCGCGTGAGGCGCCCGACCCGTCAAGGAAGAGAATCATGAAGGCAACGCGTCTCGCCGTCACCGGGGCGATCTCCGCGACCGTCCTGCTCGCCGCCGCCTGCGGCGGCACCGGCGCCGAACCGGCTGCGGCCGGCCGCGGATACCCGGTCACCGTCAACAACTGCGGCACGGACGTGACCTTCGACGCCGCGCCGCAGCGGGTCGTCCTGCTCAGGAGCGCGGCCGTTCCGTACCTGCACGCACTCGGCGTCATGGACCGGGTCACCGCCCGCGCCGGGCACTACCCGAAGGAGTACTACGACGCGGCGACCCGCACCGAACTGGATCGCATCCCACTGCTGACCGACCGGACCGACACCAGCGGCCACCTGCAAATCTCCAAGGAAGCGGTGATCAGCCAACAGCCCGATCTGGTGCTCGGCCAGGTGGACAACCTCTCCCGCGACACGCTGTCGGCGGTGGACATCCCCCTGCTGGAGGAGCCCGCCATGTGTCCCGGCAGCACGACCACACCGACCTTCGACGACGTCTACCGCCAGCTTCAGACGTACGGCAAGGTGTTCGGCCGTACGTCTGAGGCCGACGCCGCGGTCACCGCACTCAAGGAACGGATGACGGAGATCCAGGCCGGTACGGACCCTTCGTCCGGACGTACCGCGGCGGTGCTGTACCCGACGGCCGGCGGCGGCACCACTTACGCCTACGGAACCGCCAGCATGGCCCATCCGCAGCTGGAGGCCGCCGGCTTCCGCAACGTCTTCGGCGACGTGCCGGAGCGGGTCTTCGAGGTCAGCGTGGAGGAACTGCTCGGCCGCGATCCCGACGTGCTGATCCTGCTGTACAGCGACGGCGATGCCAAGGCCGCCGAGCAGGGTCTGACCGGGCTGCCCGGTGCCGAGAGGCTCAAGGCCGTCCGCAACGGCGACCTCATGACCCAGCTGTTCAACTTCACCGAGCCGCCCACCCCGCTGTCGGTCGACGGCCTGGAGCGGATCGTGCAGCGGTTCAAGGACGGCGCGTGATCCAGGCGACCGCGATCTCCTGGCACTACGGCGCGAACCCCGTGATCGACGGGGTCAGCGTGACCGCGCGACCGGGTCGGGTGCTCGGGCTGATCGGCCCGAACGGCAGCGGCAAGACCACCCTGCTGCGGCTGCTCTACGGCGCCCTGCGCAGCGGCACCGGGCAGGTCCTGGTCGACGGCGACGAGTTGTCCACCCTGCCGTCGCGGGAGGCCGCGCGGCGGCTTGCCGTGGTCGTGCAGGAAACCGGCGGCGAGACCGCCCTGACCGTGGCGGAGCTGGTGCTCCTGGGCCGGACGCCGCACCTGTCGACGTTCCAGCGCACGGGTCGGGCCGACCACGAGGTCGCGGCCCGCTGCCTGATGCGGGTCGGTGCCGCGCACCTGGGCGCGCGGGCGTTCGCCCGTCTCTCCGGCGGTGAACGCCAGCGGGTGCTGATCGCCCGTGCCCTGGCCCAGGAGGCCACCCACCTGCTGCTCGACGAGCCCACCAACCACCTGGACATCCGCTACCAGCACGAGATCCTGCACCTGGTGCGCAACCTGGAGACCTGCTCCGTCGTCGTGCTGCACGACCTCAACCTCGCCGCGCGCTACTGCGACGACCTGGTGCTGCTCGGTTCAGGCGGGGTAGTCGCCGCCGGCGCCACCGGTGAGGTGCTGGACCCGGTGCTCCTCGAGCCTGTCTACGGCATCGGCATCCGGCGCCTGGACCTCGACAACGCCATCCATCTCCTGTTCCAGCCGCGCGACCAGACCGCCGACGAGAGAACCGCCGAATGACGGCACGGGACCGCGCCAACGCATGAACGCCGCTCGACCTTTCCCGCCCGATCGGCGAACTCGTCCCTGGCCAGCGCGCAGGGTGGCGCGCGGGCTGGTCAGGGCCAGACAGCGGGGCCCGGTCGGCCGCCGCCGGGTCAGGCCGCTTCCAGCTCCCGCTTCAGCCGGCGCAGGGTCTCCCGCATGCCGTCCCGGTTCACCGTCGGACGCTCCGCCGCGGCCCTGCCGGTGAAGATCCGGCCGAGGACGCGGGAGGCCCCGTTGCGCCGGTCCTGCCAGTACTCGGTCACCTGGGTGCCGCCGTCGGTCTCGCTGAAGCGGTAGCCCCAGCGGGCCACCGGCTGGCCGAAGGTGGTGACGTCGAAGGCGAACTCGCTGCCCGGGGTCGCGGCGACGACGCGGCAGGTGGTGAACCAGAGGAACGGTCCACGGCGGTTCCAGCCGACGAACCGTCGCGGCTGCCCACCGTCGCGCCGGGTGACCCAGACCGCGAAGCACTCCGGGCTCCACCGGGCCATCCGCCGCACCTCGGCGACGGCCGCGTAGACCGTTCCCGCCGGTGCCGCGACGGTGATCTGTTCGGCGATTTCCGGACCGTGCCCGGCTTCCTGCCCGGTCATGCCGCAACCAAAGGCGTCATTCGTTCCTCCACGGGAGGTGGTCGGGCAGGTCGCTGCTGACCCGCCCGGGGAAGGCCGGAGCGCGTCGCTGCCGGAAGGAGTCGAAGCCCTCCCTCGCGTCCGAGCTGGTCAGGGCAGCGGCGGAGAGTCGGGAGTCCAGCCGGTGCGCCGGGTACGGCGAGTCCAGCGCGCCGGTCCGGTACAGCATCTGCCGGATGACCGCCACGGACACCGGCGCGGTGGTGGCGATGATGGTCCGCGCGAGCTGGTACGCCTTGTCGAGCAGGTGCTCCGGTTCGTGGACGCTGTGCACCAGGCCGGCCGAGAGCGCCTCGGCGGCGTCGAACGCCCGCCCGCTGATCATCCAGTCGAGCGCGCAGCCCATTCCGACCAGCCGCGGGAGGAACCAGGTGGACGCGCCTTCGGCGTAGATGCCGCGCCGGCTGAAGACGTACCCGAATCGCGCGTCGGTGGCGGCGAGTCGGTAGTCGGCCGGCAGGATGATGGTGGCGCCCGCGCCGACGGCCGCGCCCCGGATCGCGGCGATGACCGGCTTGTTCATCGCGAAGATCCGCATCGAGCACCGTCCCGCCGGTTCCGCCCACTCGGCCTCGGGGTCGTCGGGGGTGTCGAACTCCGTCACGGACATGTCCAACCCGGCGCAGAAGTGCTCACCCGTACCGGTGAGGACGACGACCCGGACGTCGTCGTCGCGGTCGGCGCGGTCGAACGCGTGCGCCAGCTCGTCGGCCATCCGCAGGGTGTAGCCGTTGCGCTCCTCGGGACGGTTGAGCGAGACCGTGGCGATCCGGTCGGAAACGGAGTAGAGGATCTCGCTGTACGTGTCCACGCCGGCACCCTAGAGCACCGTCAACGCCACCAGCAATCCTCGATGGGTCGGCTGTTCGGTCATCGCCGCTTGTCCTGAGTAGACAATTGTCGAGGTGGTGCCGATCGGGCAGACTTCCCTCGGTGTCCTCCACTGTCTTCGATCTCTACCGCCGGCATCTCGGCGAGGGGCTGGGCCGGGTCGCCGCCATGCTCCACACACCGTTGGAGGTCGGCGCCACGGGCACGGTGGTGCGCACGGCGGACGGCCGCCAACTGCTGAACTGCGCGGGTTACGGCGTGTTCTTCGTCGGTGCCGGGAATCCGTTCGTCCTCGCGGCGGTGCGCGACCAGCTCGAACGCCAGGCGTTGTCCACCCGGGTGCTGCTGAACGAGCCCGCCGCCCGGGCCGCCGAGGCGCTGACCTCGGTGGCACCGGAGGGCCTGGTCAAGGTGCACTTCTCCAACTCGGGCGCGGAGGCGGTGGAGACCGCGATCAAGATCGCCCGGGCGAACGGGCGGCACCGGCTGGTCTCCATGCACCGCGGTTACCACGGCAAGACGGTCGGCGCGCTGTCGCTCACCGCGCGGTCGCTCTATCAGGATCCGTTCCGCCCGCTGCTGCCCGAGGTCGCCCACGTCAGGTTCGGCGACCTGGACGAGCTGGCCGCCGTCGTCGACCGTGACGTCTGCGTGGTCGTCGAACCGGTGCAGAGCGAGGGCGGGGTGATCATCCCGCAGCCCGGCTATCTCAAGGCGGTCGAGGCGCTGTGCCGCGATCGGGGGGCGATGCTCGTCCTGGACGAGGTGATGACCGGGCTGGGGCGGCTCGGGACCTGGTGGGCAGCGGACCGCGACGGCGTACGGCCGGATGTCCTGCTGGTCGGCAAGGCGCTCAGCGGCGGACTGGTGCCGGTCGCGGCGACCCTGGCGACCGAGGAGGCCTTCGCCCCGTTCGACAAGGACCCCTACCTGCATACGTCCACGTTCTCCGCGAATCCCCTGGCCATGGCCGCCGTCCGCGCGACGGTCGAGGTGATCAGGGAGGAGAAGCTGGTGGAGCGGGCGGCCGAGCTGGGCGGGCGGCTCCTTGCCGCGATCACCGAGACGGTGCGGTCGATCGGGCACCTGGTGGCCGACGTACGCGGGGCCGGGCTGCTCCTCGGAGTGGAGTTCCACTCCGGAATGCACGCCGCAGAGTTCCTGATGGACCTGCTCGACAACGACGTGGTCGTCAACCACTCGATGAACGCGCACCCGGTGCTGCGGCTGACCCCACCCGCCACGATGACTCCCGACGAGGAAAAACGGCTGGTCGCCTCGTTCGAGCGGGCCTGCGCCGCCCTGGGCGCGCGTTTCCCCGCCACCGGAAGCGACGCCCCGGCATGACGCGACGTACCGTCCTGGTCACCGGGGCCAGCGGCGTCGTGGGCACCGCCGTCCTGGCCGAGCTCTCCGGGTACGACGTGATCGCCGCCGCCTACCGACGCTTGCCGGGCGGCTCGAACCGGGTGGTCCGGCTGGATCTGCACGCCCCCTCGCTCGGGCTCGACCGCCGCGCCTACCGCGAGCTGTGCGCCGAGGTCGACGCGGTGATCCACTCCGCCGCCATCGTCAACTTCTCCGCCGACCAGGCGGAGGTGGACCGGCTCAACATCGAGGGCCTCGGCCGGGTCGTCGAGTTCGCCGCCGAGGCGGACGCCACCCTGGTCCACGTCAGCACCGCCTACGTGTCCCGCTACGGCCGGGCCGGTGGCGGCGGCAGGCTGGGCACCGAGAAGGTGGCCGCCCGGACCGACGAGTACGTCACGTCGAAGTACCTCGGCGAACAGCTGGTCCGCGACAGCGGCATCGACGCGCTGATCGTCCGGCCGGCGATCGTCATCGGCGACTCCCGTACCGGTGTCATCCGTCAGCACCAGGGAGTGCACCAGCTCGCCGAGTATCTGGTGACCGGCAAGCTGCCCTTCATCCCGGCGCATCCCGGCACGTTCTTCGACCTCGTCCCGCAGGACATGGTCGCGCAGGGAATCCGCGCGGTGCTCGACGCCGACCTGCGCAAGGGCGACTACTGGCTGACCGCCGGACCCGCCGGCATCCCGGTGGAGCGTTACCTCGAACTGGTGACGGAGACCGCCCGCGAGCACGGCATGGACCTACCCGACGGCCGGATCGCGGACCCGTCCATCGTGGATCGGCTGGTCCGGCCCGCGTTCGCGGATGTCCTTCCCGCCGAGGACCTGGCGCGGCTGGACGGCGTGGTCGCCGTCTGCGGGCTGGTCATCATCCCCGAACTGCTGCCGACGTCGTTCGGCACGATTCCCGGCGGACCGGCCGCGATGACCCCGGCGCAGGCCGAGGACGCGTGGCGGGTCAGCCTGCGTCACCTGATCCGGGAATTGCGGCAGTGATCGTCAACCCGAACTGAGGAGGCCACCCGCGATGGAGTGCTCCGTCATCGTGCACGCTCTGCTGCCCAGGGCAGACGCCAAGGAGTCGTTCGACCGGTTGGCCGACTTCGCCGCGTATCCGGAGTTCACCGACACCGTACGGACGGTTGGGGTGACCCAGGTCAGCCCGACCCAGGTGGAGTCGAAGTGGGAGGTGAACTTCCGCCGGGGCATCCTCGTCTGGGCCGAACGCGACGAGATCGACCCGATCAGCCGCCGCATCGACTTCGAACAGACCACGGGCGACTTCGCGACGTTCACCGGCTCGTGGCTGGTCGTCGAGGCCGACGAGGGGGTGCGGGTCCAGTTCGACAGCAGATTCGACCTGGGCATCGCCTCCCTGGCGAGCCTGATCGACCCGGTGGCGTGCGCGGCGATGCGCGACTCGATCCGGGACATCCTGCTCGGGCTGTTCGGCTCCGACATCGAGGTCACCGTGGTGGAGGCCACCCCGCTCGGCTGAGCGGCCGCGGGTCGTCCTCCAGCCGCCCGAGCGGCTGGACGACGACCGCCTTCTTGAGGGCCGAGGCGGGGCTTTTAGTCGAGCAGGTCGAAAAAATCGTCCTTCGCCGCGGCGATCTTGTCCGACTCGGTGTCGACCAGCGACAGCAGCTGGTTCAGGGCGTCGGCGAGCCGCTTGCGCGCCACACCGTCCATCGTCAGGTTGGCCAGGCTGGACTCCAGCCGGGTCAACTCCTCCAGCACCCCGAGCGGGGTGGATGCCTGCTCGGGTAGCAGCTCACCCCGCAGGTAGCCGACCAGTTCCCGCACGTTCGGGTGGTCCAGCACCAGGGTCGCCGGCAGGGTCAGCCCGGTCGCGGCGGCGAGCCGGTTGCGCAGCTCGACCGCCGTCAGCGAGTCGAATCCGAGCTCGGGCAGGCTCCGGGTGCCGTCCAGGTCGGCGGCGGAGGTGTGGCCGAGAACCGTGGCGGCCTCGGCGAGCACCATCTCACGCAGCACCCGGTCCTGTTCGGCGGGAGCGAGCCCGGGCAGCGTCCTGGCGAGGTCGGTGCCGCCCGCCCGGGTGTCGCCGGCCGGGCCGGGCGTGCCGCCGGTTGTCGGGTCGATCGACGCGGTGGCCGGTGTCTGGGTGATGGTGGCGACCATGGGGTCCGTCAGGCCGACGCCGTCCGCGCCGGACGGGCGGTCGGTGGTCGTCAGGTCGTGCAGCATCGGCGGCACCGACCGCCGGTCGTGCCCGTCGAGCAGGGCGCTGTCCACGTCGACGAGGACCGGCGTCGCCGCGTCCGAGTCGAGCGCCCGTTCCAGCAGGGCCAGTCCGCGTTCCGGCGACAACGGCGTCAGCCCGATCCCGCGCATGCGACGCAGGCCGGTGGCGTCGACCTGCTCGGCCATCCCGTCCGGCAGCTCCCACAAGCCCCACGCCAGCGACTGCCCCGGCAGCCCCTGCGCGCACCGCTGCTCGGCGAGGGCGTCGAGGTAGGCGTTGGCGGCGGCGTAACCCGACTGCCCGGGCGAGCCGAGCAGGCCGGCGGCGGAGGAGAAGAGCACGAACGCGGCCAGGTCGCACTCGCGGGTCTGCTCGTGCAGCTGCCGTGCGCCGTCCGCCTTCGGCCGCAGCACTCCAGCCACCCGCTGCGGGGTCTGCGAGTCGACCACCCCGTCGTCCAGCACACCGGCCAGGTGCAGCACGGCGGTGAGCGGATGCTCGGCGGGGATGGACGCCAGCAGGTCGGCCAGGGCCGCCGGGTCGGCGACGTCGCAGGCGACGACGCGTACCGACTTCGCGCCGAGCGCGGTCAGCTCGCCGACCAGGTCGGCGACGCCGGGGGCGTCGGCGCCACGCCGGGACGTGAGCACCAGGTGCCGCATCCTGCGCCGCTGGACCAGGTGCCGTGCCACGAGCCGGCCGATGGCGCCGGTCGCGCCGGTGACCAGGACGGTGCCCTGCGGGGCCCAGGCCCGGGGTCCGACGCGGGTGACGGCCCCGGGATCAGTGGGGGTCCCGGTCTCCGGGGCGAGGCGGTCGGCGGTCGACGGCTGCAGCCGAGGCACCAGCAGTCCGCCAGCGCGGATCGCGACCTGCGGTTCTCCGGCGGCGCCGGCCGCGGCGAGGGCCTGCCGCGAGGCCGGGTCGTCGTCCAGATCGATCAACGCGAACCGGCCGGGGTGCTCGGACTGCGCCGACCGCAGCAGCCCCCACGCCGCCGCCTGAGCCAGGTCCCGGGGCTGGTCGGCGACGGCCCGCCGGGTCACCACCGCCAACCGGGCGGCGCCGTACCGCGGGTCGGCCAGCCAGCGGTGTGCCAGGTAGAGCGCGGCGGCGACGGTGGGGTGCGGGTCGTCACCGCCCGGCGGCAGTTCGGTGAAGACGACGTCGGGCAGCTGGTCGCTGGCCGTCAGCTGGTCGAGCCAGACCACCGGCTGGTCGGAGCGGGCCGGAGCGGCCGGCACCCAGCGCAGCTCGTACCCTCCGCCGGGCCCGGACGGCCCGGGGGCGAGCCGGTCGGGGGTGATCGGCCGCAGCGCGACGTGCCGGACCGAGGCGACCGGCGCACCGGACGGGTCGGCGAGGACGACGTCGACGCCGTCGCCGTCGCGGGTCAGCCGGACCCGCAGGGCCGTGGCGCCTCGGGCGTGCACCTGCAGGCCCGCCCAGGAGAACGGCAGCGCGATTTTGTGGTCCGCGCCGGCGTCGCCGAGCAGGCCGAGGGCGTGCAGCGAAGCGTCGAGCAGCGCCGGGTGCAGCAGGAAACCCTCGGCCGCGCCGGCGGCGTCGGCGGGCAGCGTCACGTCGGCGAAGATCTCGTCGCCCCGCTTCCACGCCCGACCGACGCCCTGGAACACCGGGCCGTAGTCGTAGCCGCCGGCGCGCAGGCGGTCGTAGAAGCCGTCCGTGTCCAACGGCACCGCGCCCGGCGGTGGCCACAGCTTCAACCGGGTGGCGTCGCTGGTCCGCACCGGGGCGACGGTTCCCGTCGCGTGCGGCGTCCACGTTCCACCGGGTGGGCGCGCGTGGATCGTCAGCGGGCGGGTCCGGTCGCCGTCCGTCCCGGCGACGACCACCCGGGTCTCGACGGCGCCGGCCTCGGGGAGCACCAGCGGCGCCTGAAGCAGGAGCTCCACCACCTCGGGGCAGCCGGCGTGGGCACCCGCGCGCGCCGCCAGCTCCGCCAGCAGCGCGCCCGGTACGACGACCGCCCCGCCCACGCGGTGCTGGGCGAGCCACGGTTGGGCGGCGATCGACAGTTCGCCGGTCAACAGCAGTCCGGCGTCCGGCGTCTCGACCGGCTGGCCGAGCCGCGGCCGGGCCGGCGGGGTCAACCAGTACCGCCGGTGCTGGAACGGATAGGTGGGCAGCTCCGCGGGCGGGACGTCCCCGCCGAGCAGCGCGGGCCAGTCGACGTCCACGCCGCGGGCGAAGAGGCGGGCGGCCGCCTCCCAGGCGGAGTCCTGTTCGTCGCGCCCGCCGCGCAGCAGCGGCACGGCGATCGTCGGGTCACCCGGGTCGCTGTCCAGGTTGGCGACGGAGTCGAGGACCATGGCCGACAGCAGGCCGCCGGGCCCGACCTCCAGGAACCGGCTCACCCCCTGCTCGCGTAGCCGGCGTACGCTCTGCGCGAACCGCACCGGTTGCCGCGCGTGTCGGCTCCAGTGCCCCGGTGTGATCATGTCCACCGGCAGGCCCGTCTCGTTGGAGACCAGCGGGATCTGCGGCGCCCGGTGGGTGAGGTCCGCCTCCAGCTTGGCGAGGTCCGCGAGCATCGGCTCCATCAACGGGGAGTGGAACGCGTGGCTGACGCGTAGCCGGGTGGTCCGGCGGCCTCGTGCGGCGAACGCGTCGGCGACGGTCTGCACCGCGTCCTGCGGGCCGGCGATGACGACCGACGCCGGGCCGTTGACGGCGGCGAGCCCGACCTGCGCCGCAGGGTCGGCGATCAGCGGCTCGACCTCGTGCGGGGTGGCCTGGATCGCGACCATCGCGCCGCCGGCGGGCAGCGCCTGCATCAGCCGTCCGCGGGCGACGACGAGGCGGGCGGCGTCGTCCAGCGACAGCGCTGCGGCCACGTGGGCGGCGGTGATCTCCCCGATCGAGTGGCCGAGGACGAAGTCCGGCCGGACGCCCCAGTGTCGCAGCAGCCGATACAGCGCCACCTCCACGGCGAACAGCGCCGGCTGGGTGTACTCGGTCTGGTCCAGCAGGTCCGGGTCGCCGTCGATGACCGCGCGGATGGGACGGTCCAGGTGCCGGTCCAGTGCGGCGCAGACCTCGTCCAGCGCAGCGGCGAACCGCGGTTCTGCCGCGGCGAGGTCCCGCCCCATCCCGGGTCGCTGCGATCCCTGTCCGGGGAAGACCAGGGCCAGCCTGCCCTCGCTTGCCGTGCCGGTGACCACGGCCGGGGTGTCCCGTCCGGCGGCGAGGGACGCGAGGGCGTTGCGGTCGAGGACCACGGCGCGTTGTTCGAACGCCGTACGCCGGGCTGCCGCGACCGCCGCCGCGCGGGCCGGCAGGTCGGGGTGGGCATCGAGGAAGGCGTCGAGGCGGCGGGCAAGTTCGCGCAGTGCGGGGACGGTCCGCGCGGAGAGCACCAGCGGCGTCGGCACGGCCGGGCTGCCGGTCGGAGCGGCGGGCTCGTCCTGCGGCGCCTCCTCGACGATGACGTGTGCGTTGGTGCCGCTGATCCCGAACGCGGACACCGCCGCCCGGCGGGGCCGCGCGCCGGCCGGCCAGGGCTGCTCGCCGGTGAGCAGCCGCAGCGGGCCGGCGGACCAGTCCACGTACGGGGTGGGCTCGTCGACGTGCAGCGTGCGGGGCAGCCGGCCGTGCCGCAGTGCCAGCACCATCTTGATGACCCCGGCCACCCCGGCCGCCGCCTGGGTGTGTCCGATGTTCGACTTGACCGACCCGAGCCACAGCGGGCGCTGCCGGCCGGAGCCGTACGCGGCGATCAGCGCCTGAGCCTCGATCGGGTCGCCCAGCCGGGTGCCGGTGCCGTGCGCCTCCACCACGTCCACGTCGGGTGCGTCGAGTCCCGCATCGGCGAGCGCGTCGGCGATCAGGCGTTGCTGGGACGGACCGTTGGGCGCGGTGAGGCCGTTGGACGCCCCGTCGGAGTTGACCGCGCTGCCCCGCAGGACCGCCAGGACGCGCCGGCCGTGGCGGCGTGCGTCGGCGAGCCGTTCGAGAACCAGCACACCAGCGCCCTCGGCCCACCCGGTGCCGTCGGCGGACGCGGCGAACGACCGGCACCGCCCGTCCGGGGAGAGCCCGCGCTGGCGGCTGAACTCGGTGAACACCAGCGGCGTCCCGATCACGGTGACCCCGCCGGCCAGTGCGAGGTCGCACTCGCCGGTACGCAGCGAGCGGGCCGCCAGGTGCAGCGCGACCAGGGACGACGAGCAGGCGGTGTCGACCGACAGCGAGGGCCCTTCCAGGCCCAACGCGTACGACACCCGGCCGGAGACGATGCTGGAGGCGTTGCCGGCCATCAGGAAGCCGGCGACCTCCGGCGGGACGGCCCCGAGGCGCGGGGCGTAGTCGCTGGCGATGACGCCGGTGTACACGCCGGTGCGGCTTCCGCGCAGCGTGCGCGGGTCGATGCCGGCGCGTTCCAGCGCCTCCCAGGAGATCTCCAGCATCAGCCGTTGCTGCGGGTCGGTGGCCAGCGCCTCGCGGGGCGACAGGCCGAAGAATCCGGCGTCGAAGTCGCCGGCGTCGTAGAGGAATCCCCCGTGGCGGGCGTAGGTGGAGCCGGGACGGTCGGGGTCGGGATGGAACACCTGCGGGTCCCAGCCCCGGTCGGTCGGGAACGGTCCGACGCCGTCGCGGCCGTCCGCCAGGAAGGCCCAGAAGTCCTCGGGGGTGGCCACTCCGCCGGGGAAACGGCAGGCCATCGCCACGATGGCGATCGGCTCGGGACCCCCCGACGGCGTGCCGTCCGGCTCGTCGGCCATCGGCGTGGCGACGCGGTGCCCCGGCCCCGGTTCCGCGTCCGGGCCACCGACCCGTTCGGCCAGGTACCCGGCCAGGGCCGACGGGCTGGGGTAGTCGAAGGCAATGGTGCCGGACAGGTGGAGCCCACTCGCCTCGGACAGCCGGTCAGCCAGTTCGAGCGCGGTCAGTGAGTCGAAGCCCAGGTCGGCGAAGGCACCGTCCGGAGTGACGTCGCCGCGCGGCCGACCGAGCACTTCAGCAGCCTGGGTACGTACGACATCCAACCACCACTGCGTCCTGGAGTCACCCATTCAGGCGGCCGCCTTCCGCGATCGGGAATGTCAGTGCCGGCGGTCACCCACCGTGCCGCGGTCATCGTCCATCGGTCACGGCGGCCGGCACAATCGCCCGTCCGGACTCCACAGAGGATCTATGGTCTTTGTCGATCGCCCTGTCTACGCTGTCCCGCATGATTCAGGCGAGGCTGAGGTGAGCCGTTTCGTCGATGCCGTGGTCGACACCGCCGGGCGGTCGTCGCGCGGCATGGTCACCGGCGCTCCCGGGAACCCGGTGCGGCGCGGCTGGGGGCAGTTGCACGAGGCGGCCCGACGTACGGCGGCGGCGCTGGTCGCGGACGGGTTGGCCCCCCGCCAGGCCGTCGCGGTCCTGGCCGGTGACCCGGCAGAGGTCGCGCGGGTCGCGCAGGGGACGTGGCTGGCCGGCGGCAGTGTGACCATGCTGCACCAGCCGACCCCGCGGACCGACCTGACCGTCTGGCGCGACGACACGCTGCGGGTCCTGCGCATGATCGACGCGCGTCTGGTGCTGGTGGGTGCCCCGTTCGAGGCGATGGCCGGCCTGCTGCGCGAGCAGGGCATCCCACATCGGATGATCGGCGACCTCGACAGCGACCGGGAGTTCGACGTCGTGCCCGCCGCCGAGGACGACACAGCGCTGCTCCAGCTCACCAGCGGCTCGACCGCCGAGCCGAAGGCGGTGCGGATCACCCACCGCAATCTCCGCGCCAACCTGGTCGACAGCGCGAACCACCTCGAGTGCGGCGAGAACGACGTGCTGGTCAGCTGGCTGCCGCTGTTCCACGACATGGGCATGGTCGGCTGCCTGCTGCTGCCCATGTTCACCGGCATCGACCTGGTCATGGTCACTCCCGCGGAGTTCCTCGGCCGTCCGATGGTGTGGGCGGAACTGATGAGCCACTACGGCGGCACGATCACCGCCGCGCCGAACTTCGCGTACGCGATCCTGACCCGGCAACTTGCCCGCGCCGACGCCGGGTCGCTCGACCTGTCCCGGTTGAAAACCCTGTGCAACGGCGCGGAGCCGATCGACCCGTCCACGGTGGAGGCGTTCGTCGCGGCCGGCGCGCGGTTCGGCCTGCGGCCCGAGGCGGTGAACTGCTGCTACGGCGCGGCGGAGAGCGCCCTGGTCATCTCGTTGTCGGCGCTGTCCGACCCGATGCTCCTCGACACCGTCGACGCCCGGGAACTGGAGAAGAACCGGCGGGCGGTCCCCGTACGCGACGACCATCCGGCCGGCGTGCGCCGGCTGCCCCTGCTCGGCGCCGCCCTGCCGAGCGTCGTCGTCCGGGTGGTCGACGACTCCGGCGCCGAGCTGGGCGACCGTGAGGTCGGCCGGGTGCAGCTGCGCGGCGACTCGGTGACCACGGGCTACCTCACCGAGGACGGCCCGGCCCCGGCCCTGGACGACGCCGGTTGGCTGGACATCGGCGACGAGGGATACCTGGTCGACGGCCAGATCGTGGTCTGCGGGCGCCGCAAGGACGTCATCATCATGGGCGGCCGCAACATCTACCCCACCGACATCGAACGCGCGGCCGCCGGGGTCGACGGTGTCCGGGACGGCAACGTCGCGGCGGTGCGGCTGATGGCCGGCGACGGCGTGGCGCGGGAGTCGTTCGCGGTACTGGTCGAGTCGCGGCTCGTCGGTGACCTGGCAGCCGAGAGGGCGCTGGCCGACGCCGTCGCCAACCGGATCGTCGCGGACGTAGAAGCCCGTCCGGCCGAGGTCGTGGTGCTGCCGCCGGGCAGCCTGCCGAAGACACCGTCGGGCAAGCTGCGCCGCGCGGCGGCCCGCGCGCTCATCTCCCGTTGACCGCCCCTGCCGGAGGAACCCTGTGCGATCGCTCGACCAGGCCCGCGCCCTCTGCGAGTCGTACCTGCCCGGGCTGCTCGACGGGTTGGCGGAGATCCCGTTCGCGCAGCGGGAGGCCTCCGGCGGCGGCACGCTGCCGGTGTTCCGGGCCAGCGGCGGCCCGAGCCTGGTGATTCCCAAGGACTACGGCGGGCTCGGCGCCACCCCGTTGGACGCGGTACGGGTGACCCGCGCGATCGGCGCCCACGCGCCGTCGCTGGCGGTCGCGACCACGATGCACCACTTCTCGGTGGCGACGCTGTTCACCTTCGCCGAGAGCATCAAGAACTCCGGCATGGAGTGGGCCCTTCTGGAGGCGATCACCAGCCGCAACCTGCTGGTCTCCTCAGGGTTCGCCGAGGGTCGCCCGGCCCAGGGGATCCTCTCCCCCACGATGACGGCGACCCGGGTGGACGGCGGCTACCGGATCAACGGGTCGAAGAAGCCGTGCAGCCTGAGCCACTCGATGGACCTGCTGACGGCCAGCGTGGCGGTGCCCGCCCCGGACGGCGGCCAGCAGACGGCCTTCCTGCTCATGCCGGCCACGCTGCGCGGCGTCACGCGGCACCCGTTCTGGGGCAGCAGCGTGCTCGCGGGCGCGGAGAGCGACGAGGTACGGCTAACCGACGTGTTCATCGAGGAGGAGCTGGTCATCCCGACCGAGAACGGCCCGGACGGGATGCTCGACGACCTGCAGACGGTCGGGTTCATCTGGTTCGAGCTGCTCATCACCGCGTCGTACCTGGGCATGGCCAGCGCGCTCGTCGAACGCGCGTTGGCCGCCGGGCGCGGCGCGGTCACCGACCGCGCCGCCCTGGGCACCCGGCTGGAGACCGCCACCCAACTGCTGGAGGGCGCGGCCCGCGCCACGCAGGCCGGCGAGACCGACAACGACGCCCTGGCCCGTGCCCTGATGGCCCGCTACGGCGCGCAGGACGCCATCACCGACGCCGCCCGCCAGGCCACCGAGATGCTCGGCGGGATGTCGTTCATCGGCTCCCCCGAGGTGGCGTACCTGATCGCGGCGTGCCAGTGCGTCGCGTTCCACCCGCCGTCGCGGGCCAGCGTCGCCTCGCCGCTGGTCGACTACCTCGACGGCACCCGCCCGTTCATCATGACCGACAGCGCCCCGGCGCCGGCCGCGCAGCCACCGGCGGCGCCGGCCGCCGCGGCGCCCGCGCCTGCGTTCGTGGCCCCGCCGGCCGGCGCGCCCGCGCCCGCACCGGTGGCCGCGCCGGTCCAGGCCCCGGCTTCGCCCCGCCCCGCCGACGCCCCGGCCCCGGCACCGGCACCAGCACCGGCACCGGCACCGGCACCGGTCACCGTGCCCGGCCCGCGCCCGCAGCCGATGGTCGCGTACAGCCCCCGGCCCGCCGTCTCCCGTACCGACGGGCGGTCGGGGACGACCGCGGACGATGCCGCCGACTGGGACCTGGCGTCGTCCCTCTTCGACGGCGCGGAGGGCATCCGGCTCAGCGCACGCGACTGCGACCTGCGGTACTGGTTCGCCAACGTCCCGCAGCGCACGTTGCGCGGCAACATCGTCGGCTACCCGCCGGAGCTGGTGACCCCGGACTTCCTGCACGAGCCGGGCCCGCTCCGGGACGCGCTGATCCAGGAGGTCGCGTTCCGCGCACTCGCCGAGGAGCGGGCGGCCCGCGCGATCGGGCACATCGTGGCGTGCGCGCCGGACTCCACGACGGCGGAGTTCTACGCCACACAACTGATGGACGAGACCCGCCACGCGATGATCTTCCGGAACCATCTGGTGAACCTCGGCGTCGCCGAGCAGGACGTGGCCGCCGTCATCGCGCGGCAGACGGCGCACGACAAGGCGACCATCCTCGATCCGCTGGAGGAGTACGGTATGCCGATCGTGCGCGAGCGCCAGGACTTCGTCGGCGGCGTGGTGCTGCTGACGATCCTGGTCGAGGGTTTCCTCGCCCCGTCGTTCGAGCTCAGCGAGCGCAAGTGGCGGCCGATCGACCGTCGGATGGCGGACATGGAGAAGGGCGCCGCCATCGACGAGGTGCGCCACCTGGCCGTCGGCACCTCGATCGTCCGCGAGCACCTGCAGCAGCACCCCGACGAGAAGGACCGCCTGGTCGAGCTGATCCGCGACGGCATGCGGCTGTGGGAGCGGTTGCCGGTGGCGGACCAGCTCACCCGCTGGGAGGACTGGTTCCAGGAGGGCATCGCACCGCACCTGGCGATGATCGGTGACTACGAGATCTGGGCGGGCCGGCGGCTGGTCGACACCACGCCGGAGGAACGCATCCAGAAGGCTGTCGAGGTCACGAGCATCGTGCACTCCACCCGCCTGACCGACATGGGCCTGGGCCGGTCGCTGATTTACTGACGGGCCCCGGACGGGGCGACGCGGGTCTGCACGGACGGCGACGGGAGGCCCTACGCGGCCGCCCGTTCCCCGTCCGGTTGGCTGCCCTCCGTGCGGATCCCCCACCTGGCGTAGAGCGGTCGCAGTGGCCCGGGCACCCACCAGTTGAGCCGGCCGAGCAGCCGCATGGTGGCCGGCATCAGCAGCGCCCGGACGATGGTGGCGTCGACGATGACGGCGAGGGCGAGCCCGATTCCGATGATCTTCACGACCAGCACGCTCGCGGTCGCGAACGACACGATCACCACCACCAGCAGCAGAGCCGCGCTGGTGATGATCCGGCCGGAGCGCTGCAGGCCGACCGCGACCGCCTCGGTGTTGTCGCCGCTGAGGTCGTAGTGCTCACGGATGCGCGAGAGCAGGAACACCTCGTAGTCCATCGACAGCCCGAACGCGACGGCGAAGATCAGGATGGGCTGCACCACGTCGATGTTGCCGGTGGAGGTGAACCGCAGCAGCCCGTCGAGGTGGCCGTCCTGGAACACCCACACCACCGCGCCGAACGCCGCGGTCAGGCTGAGCACGTTCATCAGGATCGCCTTGACCGGCAGCACCAGCGAGCCGAAGGACAGGAACAGCAGCACGAACGTGGTGACGACGACCAGCAGGCCCATCCACGGCAACCGCTTCGCGAGCATGTCCATCAGGTCGGCGAACCCGGCGGCGTCCCCTCCGACCAGCACCGTGCCGGAGGGCGGCGCTGCCACGCCGCGCACCGCGTCGACCAGCTCCCGTCCCTGCTCGGAGATCGGTTCCGCGTCGAACCGGACGGTGACCCGCGCGGTGTCGCCGGCCAGACCGGTGACGTCTGCCTGCCGTACGCCCGGCAACGCGGCCACCCGCTCCACGTACGCGGCGATCTCCTCCCGGCCGGGAGAACCGGTCACCGGGCCGTCCAGCGTGACGATGGCTTCGATCGGCCGGGTGACGCTGTCCGGGAACGACCGCTCGATGGCGTCCTGGACCTGCCGGCTCTCCGCCGAGGCAGGCAGCACCCGGGTGTCCAGCCAGCCGTAGGAGATGCGCAGGAACGGCAGACCGAGAACCACCAGCACGGCGATGACCGCGCCACCGACCAGTACGGGTCGGCGCATCACCGTCCACGCGATCCGCGCCCACGCGCCCGAGTTCGGGTCGCTGTCGGCCGGCCTGGGGCGACGCTCCCGCAGCCGCAGCCCGAACAGAGCCAACATCGCCGCCATCACGGTCATCGCGAAGAACCCCGCCAGCAGCACCGCGGCGACCCCACCGACGGCGATGGACCGGAGGAACACCTGTGGGAAGACGGCCAGGCTGGCCAGCGCGAGTGCGACGGTCACCGCGGAGACGACGATGGTCCGGCCCGCGGTGACCATGGTCCGCCGCAACGCCGCCGGGACGGAGTGGCCCGCGCCGAGTTCCTCCCGGAACCGGCTGACCATGAACAGGCTGTAGTCCACGGCCAGCCCGAGACCGAGCAGCGTGACCACGTTGACCGCGAAGATCGAGATGTCGGTGAACTGCGCCAGCAGCCGCAGGCCAGCCAACGAGCCGACGATCGCCAGCACCCCGACCGCGACCGGCAGCAGCGCCGCCAGCAGGTTACGGAAGATGAGCACCAGCAGCAGAAACAGGATCGGCAACGCCAGCGCCTCGGCGCGGGTCAGGTCCGCTTTGCTCTGGTTGTTGACGTCGTCGATCAGCGCCAGCGGCCCCCCGACGGTGACCTCGAGATCCGGGCTGGTCAGACTGTCCTTGATGGCCAGGTAGTTGGTGAGGCGTTCGTTCTCGGTGGCACCGGCGATCTGCACCGCCGCGAACGTCTCGTGCCGGTCGGTGCCGACCAGGGCGGGAACCTTGGCCCGCCAGTAGTCGGTCACGCCCTCGACCCGGTCCGCCGGCAGCCCGTCCAGCACGCGCCGGGCGGCGCCGGCGTACGCGGGGTCCTCCACCGTCCAGCGGTCGCTGCCGAACAGCACGATGACGTCCGCGTCGTTGCGGCCGAGCGCCTCGCGTTCGACCTCGTCGGCGCGGGAACTCTCACTGGCCGCGTAGGTGAACCCGCCGACGGCCAGATCGTCGAAGGCGCCGGCTCCCCAGCCGCCCGCGGCGACCAAAAACACCGCGGCGGCGGCGATCACCCACCAACGCGCCCGGTGCACGACCCGGCCGAGGAGATCCAACATCGCAGGTGCCCTTCGCTCGGCCGCGGTGGTCCGGACGACGCGGCGCCGGCACAGTCAGGACCGGCGCCGCGTCGGGGTGATCAGGGGATGAGGACGGTCAGGTCCAGCGCCCGATGCCGATCGCCTGGGCATCGGAGAGCAGCTTCTCCCGGAGCGTGACCCGGCGGATCTTCCATGTGCCGGTTCGCGGGAACTCGTCCCACTTTATCTGGATCGGCGGGGCCATCGGGCTCAGGTCGGCGACCGCCCGCTCCCAGTCGGCCTTGTCCAGCGGAACGTCGTCCGCGGTACTGACCACGGGTACCGGCAGGTCACCGGCGACCGGAAGGATGACGACCTCGGTGGTGTAGTCGATCCGGTCGAGGATGAGGTCCTCGAACTCGATCGCGCTGCCGCCGGGGATCCGGTCGATCTCCCGGTCCACGATCCGCACGGCGCCCCACTTGTTGATGACCGCGAGGTCGCCGGTGTTCCACCACCTGCCGTTGCACTTCAGGTCATGCCGGTCCTGCTCACCCACGTACGCGAGGCACCGTCCCGGTTGGTCGATCTCGATCAGGCCGACCTGGCCGCGCGGGACCTCCTTGCCGGTCTCCGGGTCCACCGCCCGCATCTTGGCGTGGAACGGGATGGGCCAGCCGATCAGCTGCGTCGGCGGCGGCCGGTGCGCCTTGCGGCGCACGACGAAGCGGAAGAACGGCCGGATGCACAGCGCGCCGTTCTCGCTCTGGCTCCACGACTGGACCCAGATCGGGAACCGGCGCTTGGTGGCGGCCATGAAGGTGCGGATCGTGCGGGTGTGGATGGCGTCGAACGAGTTGACGTACTCCCGCACGTTGCTGAACAGGCCGGCGGGGTCGCGGGCCAGCGGCTCCCAGGCGAGGTAGATGTTCGGCAGCGCCTCCACCAGCGTCGGCTTGTGCTCGGCCAGCAGCTCCCGGACCCTTGGCGAGAGCGGGTCGGACAGGAAGAGCACCCGCGGGCCGACCGCGGCCATCGCCAACTGCATGGTGGTGAGCCGCTCGTGCGTGTAGGGGTCGCAGAACGCCACCGTGTCGCTGCGCCGGAGCCCGAACCTGGGCCACCGCTCGGTCTCCACGATCGCCATCGCGTAGATGGACTCGGCGGAGTGCATGACCAGCTTGGGTACGCCGGTGGTGCCGGAGGTGTGGGTGATGACCACCGGCTCCTTGAACTCGCGCATGTTCGGCTGGACCGGCGGCGCGTCCTTGAAGTCGTCCAGGTGCAGCACGTCCGGCCGGTCCGCGACCGCGTCGACGCTGATCGTCCGTACGGTGAGCTCCGCCACCACCTCCGGGGTGATGCCGCACTGGTCGAGGTGCTTCTGGTCGGTCAACAGGAACGGCCGTTCCAGCCGTTCCAGCATCGGGATCATCGCCTCCGGCCCGTAGGAGCCGGAGAACATGCAGGGAATGGCGCCGATCCGGGCGATGGCGCACCCGAGAATGACGATGTCCAGGTGGTTCTGCTTGAGGATCGCCACCCGGTCCCACGGGCGCACGCCCGCCTTGTGCAGCCAGGCCGCGGCGCGATCGACGAGTTCCGCCCACTGGGTGTAGGTGCGGGCTTCGGCTCCGCCGGGGTCGATGTCCGGCGGGCGATCGACGATGACCAGCTCGTCCGGGGCGGTCTTCGCCGCCACATGCCAGGTCTCGCCCATCTTGGAGTGCTTCGGTACGCGCGAAAAGGGGCTCAGCCTACGGCGCCACCGGGTCGGCGTGAACTCGGTGAGAAACCGCGGAATGGGCCGCTGCGGCTCGACGTCGTCGCCGGTGACCGTCGAATCGGCGGGTGAGGCCACGAGCGCGTCCTCCTGTTCTCGGGGCGTGAGGAGATCGGCTGACGACGAATAATCATCGGCCGTTCAATTGGCCGGTAACAATATCGCCATTGTCTGGTGCAGACCAGATCTGGGTGGGCGGAAAGGCAACGCCGAACGCATCCGACTCCAGACCGTCAGGCCAGTGTGGACGAATCGACGACCAGCCATAATGCCCGCCGGTGGCAGCCCCGTCGGCGCGCCGCCCCCTACCCGCCGTGAGCACCGACCGCGACCGCATGAGACGACCAGCAGGATCACGACCTGTCGGTGTTCCGGCATCGCCCCGACTGCCGCCGAAACAGCGCGGAACATGCGGGCCCGTCGTTGCCCGCAACGGATTGATCGGCTCCACGGGCCGGGTCGGTGCCTGCGGCCCCCGACGCACGGTACGTCGATCTTCGCCCACATGTTCTGATCATCGACCGAGACCTGACGGCGCCCGGCGCGTTCCACCGATCGGCCCTTCCGGTCCAGTCGGCAGCCCTGCCCGCGGGACGCGTCAGACAGGATCGAACGGCGAGGGTCGGACCTCCGTCCGACCACCCGCTGCCCGTTGACGCGACCGCCTACCACCGGGCCCCACCCTGAGCAACCCCCGGCTACACCGTCACCCTCAACCCGTCGAGCTCACCCAGGCCCGCGCCTGGCACCCGCACCCCCAATCCCGGTCAAGGCCGCCGACCGCCGCCGGGTCGTCACTTTCGAACCAGCTACCCACAAGAGGCAGGCCGGCATCACCCGACCGGGTTCCGAGAGTAAGTCTCAGATCGCCCGAGAAGTCCCCTCTATTACCGTTTGTTGGTGCCAGCTGGCGGGCGGGAGTTCCCGTAGTCGAACCCTGGCGTAACCCGATCGAGAGGACACGGACCATGAACGACCTTTCTCGCCGCGAGCTGCTCAAGGCAACGGCGGCCGTGGGCGCCGGCGCGGTCGTTGGCGCCGGCGCGGTCGCTCTCCCCGGCGTCGCGGACGGAGTCACCCCGGGCTTTGCGCCCGACGGCTCGGGCTCGTCCTACAGCGCGAAATGCCCGCCAGCGACGCTGACCGGCCGCATCGTCCGTCCCCAGGACCCCGGGTACGCGAGTGCGAGCCTCGGCTGGGACGAACTCTTCGTGCACTATCCGCTGGTCATCGTGTTCGCCCAGGAGACCCAGGACGTGGTCAACGCCCTCACGTGGGCGCGGCAGAACGACGTCGCGCTGCGGGTGCGGAGCGGCCGCCACAGCCTCGAGGGCTGGTCGAACGTAGACAACGGCATCGTGATCGACGTCAGCGAACTGAAGTCGGCCCAGATCGATGCTGCCACTCGCACCGCAACAGTCGGCGCCGGGCTCAACCAGTTGGAGGCGGTGACCGCCCTCGGGAAGCAGGGCTTTGCGGTGACGACGGGAACGGAGGGAAGCGTCGGCCTGTCCGGTGCGACCCTCGGCGGCGGACTCGGCTTCCTCACCCGCTACCTCGGCATGGCCTGCGACAACCTGATAGGGGCGGAGATCGTCGTCCCGTGGGGGGCCGACGGCGCCAAGGCGATCGAGGTGGACCTGAAGAACCACGCGGACCTGCTCTGGGCGCTCCGCGGCGCGGGAAACGGCAACTTCGGGATCGTCACCTCACTCACCTACAAGGTGACTCCACTGAAGAGTGTGGCTTACCTGCAAGCGACCTGGGCAGGCCTCAACGACCTGCACGGGATCTTCGACACCTGGCAGCGCACCGCACCGTTCACCGACAACCGCCTCGGAACCCAGCTCGAGATCCACAAATCCCAGATCCTGCTGTTCGGGGTGCTCGCCGACGGATCGGCAGCGGAGGCGAAGAAGCTGCTGGCCCCGATCCTGTCGATTGGCAAACCCGAGGTCACGGTGCAGACCGGGCCCTGGGGCGACATATATGCCGGATTCCAGATACCGACCGAGGACGAGCCCGCAGACTGGAAGTTCTTCTCGCAGTTCACCACCGAGCCGTTTCCGAAGAAGGCGATCAGCGTGGTCCGCGCATTCATGGAAGACGCTCCCACGGATGACAGCAACTTCTTCACTCAGGCCTTCGGCACGGGAGCTCAAATGCGCGAACCCCGCGGCGGCTCGGCGTTCCCGCATCGCAACGCGCTCTTCTACTCCGAGCCCGGCGTCGGCTGGGGCACTCGTGGAGTGCCAAACAGCGGCGACGCCATCACCCCGATTGCCCAGGCCTGGATCGCCGAGTTCAGCCAGGCGCTGCGGCCCTACGTGAACGGCGCCTACGTCAACGTGCCGAACATTGGAATGGCGGATTGGGAAACCGCCTACTGGGGAGCCAACTTCAACCGGCTGCGCAAGATCAAGGCGAAGTACGACCCCCACAACATCTTCCAGTACGAGCAGAGCATCCCACCCGCGTCGTTCTGAGCTGTTTCCGACCCCAGCGGCCACCGTGGCAAAGTCGGTGCCGATCAGGTCCAACCGAGATGCGGGTCACTACCGCCGCCGAGGCCACCCCAGCCATTGACTCGTACCTACACAACGATCCCAGGTTGGGCTACCAGGCCTGATCAACCCGATCTCACCACACGCTCTCAGTCAACGAGCCGATCCTCAACGAAACGCATCCGTTTCAGGATTCCCCCTTCCTCGCTCTTATCATAAACATCGTATTCTTTCTGCGGCCGGGAATCCGACCAGGTGATCGATGCAATGAGATCGTTCTTGTGATGCTCCAGCCGATCCGTATTCATGTAACTTTCATCAGGCTGCCAGTCCCTCGGCAAATCGTCACTTTCCCTGTAGAAAGACAAGTCAATGAATCTGTTGTCACCTTCGACCGGATGATCCTTGACGTACCCTTCGATGAAATCCTTCAGCTCCACCAGGTCTTCCGGCGGGTTCAGGATCATGTAATGCTTCCTGAGCGTCAACACTTCATCGCCTTTCTTGCCGACAACCTCTTCGGTGTTGGCGATTTCGAAGATCGCGGGTTCCCGGCTTGGCTCGCCGCTCCCTGCGCAGCCAATTAAGGCTAATGGGATGAAGACTATGCCCATAATCAACGCCAGAACCTTCGAGTTAACTATCATCACTCAGCCCACCTTCGAATGAAATACCCCCGCGCGTGCCCGGATTCCATCTCGGTTTCGGACTCCACTGAGGCAACGTTGTCTCGCATACCTCCGCCAAGAGTTCCGATTCGCGGCACGGTACGGGCAGCGGCGAATGCGCGGCTGGCCATCGGAGCCGCTGAACACCGCCAGAAGGTAGGCGTTCGCGGCAGCAACGGGGGTCGCCTCACCCCGGTCCGCTTCGGCCGCCTTGACAGCGGCCCAGCCAACGGCGCCCCTGACACAGCGCGCGAGAACGACGGCGACAGTTGCTGCGGTGCGAAGTCGCCATGAACCTGCGGCGAGGGGCAGCGCGATCATGAGCGCAGCCTACCTACCGGATCATGGTCACCACGGACCAGCGCGCCGGCCGTGCGGAGCGCCGCCACGCCGAACACGCGCCGAAGCCCTCTGCTCTCCCCTGCCTCTTCCTGTGCCACCGAGTGCACCGACACCAACCGCATCGCCCACCGGCAGCGTTCACGTCCGTCAGGACCACATCGAAAAGCGTCGACGAGGCTGGACCGGCCCGAGGTGGCCGCTCGCCGGGGCCGGTGCGGGATACCTGTCGGCGAGCATCATCGGCCGAAGCGGGCACTCGGTGCCACTGCGGGGCCGTTGGGCCCCTGAAACCATTCACCTTCATAGATTGCCTTGCCCGGGAGGCACACCCCACACTGTCTGTATGGCTACCACTACAGCCGGACGGGTCCGCACCGTGACGGGCACAGCGGTACTCGCCGCCCTGATCCTGGTGATCGCATTCGGCAACCCGGCCTACACCGACTGGGCGAGGAACCACACGTCGAACGACGCGTGGGGATTCTTCCTGAAGCAGTTGGCGTGGCCGACCTGGTCGTTCAGCTCGGATGAGTCGGTGCGGACCATCCTCGCCGACGACATCAAGGCAATCCTGCTCATCGTGCTGACCGGCGTCTTCGTCTCCCTGATGGTTGCCCCAGGGTCACCGCGTAGCGCAAGGCTGTTCTTCTCGAGCTGGGGAGCCTACGTTTTCGCTGCGGCGTTCGCCGGCCTCCTGGCCGCGTTCATCCAGGTGGACGCCAGCCTGCGCGGTGCCTTCGGCTGGGTCGCAGGTGGCGGGATCTACGGACTGTTCGTCGGTTGGGTCCTCGCCACCGTGGTCGTCGCCTCCCGGCGGTAATGCCCATACCGCCTGAAGCTACGGCCAGGCGGTCACCTGTCATGGCCGCCGTCGTCTTCCGTTGCGGCACTGCTCAGGGCGATGAGGGCGCTCTGACCCGCTGGGCAGGCCGGCTGCGCTGTGGTCAGCTCCCTGTCACGCAGAACTCGTTGCCGTCGGGATCGGCCAGCACGACCGTGCCGTCCTCACCGACCTCGAGCCGAGTGGCCCCGAGGGAGACCAGCCGGTCGATCTCCGCTTGCTGGTCGCCACCGGCCGGGGTGAGGTCGAAGCGCTGCGGGTTCCTCATTTCTTTCGGGGCCACGGGCGGGCCTCCCCACGCGACCTTCGTGCCGCCGCGCGGTGACTGGATCGCGGTCTCCTGGTCCTGATCCCACACCAGTGGCCAGCCCAGCGCCTCGCTCCAGAAGAGGCCGACCTCCCGGGTGCCGTCGCAGGCGAGCTCCCCGAGCAGGCCGCACCCGGCGAGGAAGTTGTTGCCCGGCTCGATCACGCAGAACTCGTTGCCCTCGGGGTCGGCCAGGACGACGTGCCCCTCCTCGGGGCGTTGCCCGACGTCGAGGTGGCTGGCGCCGAGTCCCAGCGCCGTCGCGACCGTGTGCTGCTGGTCGTCGTGGCTGGCGCTGGTCAGGTGAAGGTGCATGCGGCGGTTTGGCCCCATCTCTTCCGTGCGGCTTGGGGCGAACCGGAGGCTGAGCTGACCGTCTTCGCCGGGCAGGAGCGCGCCTGCGGCGTCCTCGACGACCTTCCGGCCGAGCATGCCGGCCCAGAACTGCGCCAGGCGGGCCGCGTCGTGCGCATCGAAGGTCACCGTCAGCGGTCGCGGGATCATCACGTCACAGTAGGCAGGGGCCAGCAGAGCAACAAGGTAATTGGCCGGGCCGGATGGTGGGGGTGGCACGGTTCCCGCCAGATGGTGGACGGTCGCGGCGTTGCTGCCCGGCGCAGCGCTCTGCTTCGCGGCTTTGCCAGCGGTTACGGGATCACCGGCGGTCGCTGGACCCGCCCGGGGTTGGCGACGACAGGACGCACTCGCTGGTCTGCTGCCGTCCGGGCGCTGGCGGCAACCCATTACCTCGTTCCCGGCTCCGGACAGGCGCCGGCCACGGCGGCACTGCCCGTCGTGGCCGGCGCCTTGAGCCCGCTGCGTGCCCGCCGGGCACCGGTCAGGCGGTCACTGTGGCACGGTCGATGTCGGGTTCGAGGTAGACGACGCGGGCGGCCGGCAGCGCCTGGCGCAGGCGTGCTTCGGCGTCGTCGATGGCGGCGGCGACGGTTGCCCCGTTGTCGCGCGCGGCGATGGCGATCTTGGCGACGACGAGAAGATCCTCGGGGCCGAGGTGCATGGTCCGCAGGTGGATCACCCGGTCCACGCCCGGGGTGGACAGCAGCGCGGTGTGGATGGCGGCAACCTCCTCCGGCAGGGCCGACTCGCCGATCAACAGGCTCTTGATCTCGATGGCCAGGATGACGGCGATACTGACCAGCAGCAGGCCGATGCAGCCGGTGGCGATGCCGTCGAAGATGCCGTTGCCGGTGATGATGCTGAGCCGACGCCGAGCAGCGCGAGGACCAGGCCGAGCAGCGCGCCGGCGTCTTCGAGGAGGATCACCGGCAGTGCCGGGGCGCGGGCCCGGCGGACGAAGGCGACCCAGCTCTGGCCATTGCGGATGCGGTTGGCCTCCGCGACCGCGGTGCGCAGCGCGTACCCCTCCAGAGCCATCGCGATCAGCAGGACGATCACCGCGATCAGCGGGGAGGACAGTTCCTGCCGGTGGCTGATCTTGTGCCAGCTCTCGTAGAGGGCGTAGAGGCCGCCGAGGGTGAACAGGATGATCGCCACGAGGAAGGCATAGATGTACCGCTCGCGGGCGTAGCCGAACGGGTGCAGAGCCGACGGGGCGCGGCGGGCGCGTTTTCCGCCGACGAGCAGCAGCGCCTGGTTGGTCGAGTCGGCCACCGAGTGCACGCCTTCGGCGAGCATGGACGCCGATCCGGTGATCGCGGCTGCGACGAACTTGCTGATCGCGATACCCAGGTTCGCCGCCAGCGCTGTCACCACGGCCTTGGTGCTGCCCTCCGCCGCCATCGGCGTAGTCCTTTCCATGATCGGGTCAGATGGGTGATCAGTCTGCCAGCGAACCCGCCCGGGCTGGTTCGCGTCGGCTGGATTGCGGGAGCACGGCACCGGCCCGCCCAGCGATGGGCGGGCCGGCGGCCGGGCTCGGGTCAGCGGCGGCGGCCGGAGGCGCCGGAGGCGATCGAGACGCCGATTGCGGCGAAGCCGATCTGTAGGGCCAGCTCGATCCAGTCGATGCCGCGGGTGTCGGCGACGCCGAAGGCTCCGGCGACGAGGGTGCCGAGGAGCGCGGCGACCACGCCGATGAGCAGGGTGAGCCAGATCGGGATGTTCTGCCTGCCGGGTACGACCAGCCGGCCCAGCGCGCCGATGATCAGACCGATGAGGATCCCGGTGAAGATGCCGGTGACTTCCACGAGAGCGTCCCTTCCCAGGCGGGTTGTCTGCTTCCAGCGTCGCCCAGTCCCGCAAGGGGGCCAGCCCCTGTCATCTCGTGGAGCGGTCGGATGTCCGGGCGGCCACTGGACCTGGCCGCTCGGACATCCACCGTAGGGGTGTGTTACTTGCCGTCGGCCAGGGCGACCAGGCCGCTGGCGGTGCGGAAGTACGGGTTGCGGCCGAGGTCACCGATCGTGACGATGCCGAGCGCCTCCTTGAGCAGCTTGGCACCACCGTCGCTGACTCCGGCAAGGGCGGACACCGGGGCGTCGACCAGCTCGGCGAGGGTCTTGTCCTGGTAGGCCTTGTCGACCAGCTTGGTGAGGTCGGCGGTGACGGGCATGAACACTCCTTCTCCACGTAGCCTGGCATTTCCAGCTACATCGGGTGAACCGGGTTGAATTAGATCATCACCCGCACAGGGAAGTCCACAAGGGACTTCCCCGGGTCAGCCTTCGTCCTCGCCGCCCTCGCGGGGCGGCGACGTACTCGACCTCCTGGTAGAAGGACAGGCTCTGGTGCAGGCCGTGGATGTGGCCGCGCTCCAGGTCGGCACCCTTGAACTGGAACCCGAGCCGACCGAATGCCTCCAGGATGCGTTCCTGCACCGGCAGCGGGTGCAGCTGGAACGGCAGCGACAACTGCTGCCCCTTCCGCAGCAGCAGCCCGCCGGCCACACCGAACCGGTGGAACTCGACGAACCCGTCGTACTCCTCCCCCGCGCCCTCCATCTCCACCCGGGTGCTGGGTAATCGGGGGTGACCACTCGTTCTTGAGGTCGTCGGCGAGGCGGCGGGCCGCTTCGGTCTCGATGGGGCCGCGCGGTTCGATCTCCTCGCCGGCGAGGCGGGCGGCCATGAGGCGGATCATGGTGACTTTGATCATCGCTTTGGCGTGCGCGGTCTTGCGCTCGTAGTCCCGTGCCAACCGTCTGCACCGTCCCAGGCAGGAGAATGTCCGCTCGACCACCCACCTGCGGGGCAGCACGTGGAAGCCTTTCACATCCGCATTGCGCGGCACCGCGACGAGCTCCAGGTTCTCATGCTCGGCCGCCCAGCCGACCAGGCCGGCATCGACCACGTTGACGTAGCCGCCGTCGACCCAGACCAGTCCGACCTGCGGAAACAGGTCCCGGATGCCGGTGAGGACCAACTTCGCGCCCGCCCGATCCTGCACCGAGGCCGAGTGCACGACCGCCCGCAGCACGAGCCCGCAAATGTCCACCAGCAGGTGCCGCTTTCGGCCCCGCACCCGCTTGCCCGCGTCGTATCCGATCGCCTGGCCGCCCTGGTGACTGCGGGCCGACTGCGAGTCCAGCACCGCCGCCGAAGGCTGCGGATCCCGGCCGCCCGCCTCCCGGACCCGCTCGCGCAACGTGTCGTGAACCCGGCCCCAGGTACCGTCCGCCGCCCATGCGCGGAACCACCGGTAGGCCACGTCCCACGGAGCAAGGTCGCTCGGTACCAGCCACCACGCGCAGCCGCTGACCAGCACGTACAACACGGTGTCCACAACCAGCCGGCGCGGGAACTTCAGCGGACGACCAGCGCGGCGCGGATCCCGTTCCGGGAGAAGGGGCTCGATCACGCCCACTGAGCATCCGTCAACGACGAGTCGTAGAACGGCTTGTACGCACAGACACACATGATGGTGATCTTCATGGACGGGCTAGACCACGGAGATCACCACCGACGCATCACCGCATGTAGTTGACCAATTACCCAACACTTTCTGAGTCGCCGTCGCCGTCTCCTGCCCGGCAGCCCTGGCGGGCTCACCGGGCTGGCTCGTGCCCTGCCGGTCAGTACGGCGGAGCGGGCCGTGGGCAGTGAGCGGAACCGGTCGAGGACGCCTTTCCGTTGTTGAGCCCGTAGGCGGTCGGCGGCGGCGGGCACGAGGGCCCTTTCCCGCCGACGATCCAGCCACCAAAGTCGCCGTTCGGCCAACTCCGGTGCTGACATCGTCGGCGATCTTCCCAGGCGGGCCGTGCACGCGCTCGCGATCGGCTACCGCTCGCAGGATCCACTGTCGATGTGGAAGTACCTCGTGTTCGCCCAGCGGCAGAGCCGGACGCCGACGACAATGCCGGCGATGGTGACCAAGGCGGGAAGGTACCCGCTGGCGACTTGCACGATCGGGATCGCCGGACAGCCGCCCGAGATCGCCCAGCCGGTGCCGAAGAGCACTGCGCCGGGGATCACGCCGGCATGGATGCGTCCCGGGGTACGGCGGACGCGCAATACGGCGAATACCACCACGATGATTGCTACGGCGCCGGCGAAGGCCAGGAGCATGCGAAGGTCCTGGAAGGTGAACATGCGGTTCAGCTCGCCGTAGTCAGCGAACCCGATGTTCGCGACGGTGTAGCCGAGGGCCAGCCCAGCAATGATGTTGGCGACGAGCAGCCCGCCCCTCGTACGCATCAGATCACCTTCCACAGCAGGAACGACACGAGGACGCCGGTACCGAAAAAGACGGCAGTCGCGACGATGCTGACCGGCTGTAGCCGGCCACAGCCATTGAGCCCGTGACCGCTGCTGCACCCGCCGGCGAGACGGGTGCCGAAGCCGACGAGTACACCGCCGACAAACAGCGCGCCGATCATCGCGATCGGTTTATCGGTCACGATCTGGCCGAAGGCGTCGCCCATGTCGAGGCGGAGCTGAAATCGCCCGCTGGTGACCGCCGCTGCCCACCCGCCGACGAAGACCGCCAGGAGCAGGGCGACCTGGCTGGCCAGGGGCGCCGGGAGCAGCCTCGCCAGTGAGGAGTTCGCCGCCTCTGGCGGTCGCGCGTCCTGTTCCGGGGTCCGCGCGTCGCCGTGCGGGGCGGGGCGAACGGCAGGTGCAGCCGGACCGACTCCGAACTGGTCGACGGTGGCTGCGGCGAGGGCCTCGGCGAGGACACGTTCGTCATCGAACTGGGCGTTCACCCGCTCGACACGGCGTTCGGCGCGCCAGTGCAGCACGCGGTCCCACGCACCGGACACTCCGAAGGATCGATCGGTCGTGACGGCGTAGTTGATGGTGAGGAGGGCGAGCCCGGCAGCCCCCGCCCACCAGGGCCAGTATTCAGTCATGCGGGACCTGCAATCCATTCTGCGAGTCGGGTCCACCACCGGGCGCGCCGAGGCGCCGGTGGGGTCGATGGGGTTGTGGTGGGGTGGTGCGGACCCGGTGCGGGTGACCCGGTGTGGAAGCCTTGAGCGGCTGCCGGTGAAGGGTTGGGCTCGCGGGCCGGTATCGGCTCGAACCGCTGCGAGGGCCCCGGATTGAGCCGCGCCGGGGCCGTCTGTAGCGGGTTGGCGGCGTCCGGCCCATCAGCGTCGGGAGTGCGTCTCAGGTGTGACGCGTCGACCCCATTCGGCAGGAGCGTGATCGGCACGAGCCGGCCCGTCCTGGACAGCTGGTACCGAGCACACGTCCGCCAGCCCTCCGCACTGTCGCAGTAGTAGTTACGCCAGTCCCGCAAGCTCGCGTTGAGCAATGGGAAGAGGGGGCACTCCTGGGCGTGTGAGCAGCCCATGTCACTCCGATCTGGCCAGCGTCGCCCGGGGCGATTGGGCGGGATGGCATGAGTTGGAGGGGTAGGTCTCGGTCAGCGAGCATACATACCGTATGGATGAATAGCGATCCGGAGGCGTCCACGTTCGACGGCACTTTGATCCACGGCCTGGTCACGCCCCGCTCCGGCCCGGGGCGGTCGCGTCCGTTGTCGATGGCACGTCCGCGCCGCCTGGGTTGGGGTGTGCCCTGGACGGGGCGATGTCGAGTCACGCGGCGAGCGGAGCCCGCCCTTCCCGCAAGCGCATTCGCAGGCTGACGCCGTTTCGTCGTTGACCGACCCACCGTTCCACCTGGGTGAGGGAGCCTGGAAGCCGGCCGCAACCTCGTTGATCGGCCACCCAGCATTGACCACGAGACGAGCGACGATGAGCCGGTGTCGGGGGGTCAGGGCAGCGTTGACGTGGGACATCGGCCGGCTCCCAGTTCAGCGGCGATGGGTGGTGAACTGCTGGGAGCGGAAGACGCGGATGGCTGTCACCTCACGGCTACGCCTGCTTCGGCAAGGTGAGAATTTCAGCTCCGTCGTTGGTGATGGCGATCGTGTGCTCACTGTGCGCTGTCCGGCAGCCTGTCGCGCTTCGGAGTGTCCAGCCATCGGCATCGGTAACGAGCTCGGCGGTGTCCGCCATGACCCATGGCTCCAATGCCAGCAACAGCCCAGGGCGCAGCCTGTATCCGCGACCGGGCCGCCCCCTGTTTGGGACGTGCGGGTCCTGGTGCATCGTCGATCCGACGCCATGACCTCCGAACTCGGTGTTGATCAGATATCCCGCCTCGCTGAGGACCGAGCCGATGGCGTGGGAGATGTCACCGATGCGAGCCCCTGGTCCGGCCGCGGCAATCCCCGCGCTCAATGCGCGCTCGGTCGCGCTGATCAGCGCAACGCTCTCCGGGGGGCTCGAGTCGCCCACGATGAAGCTGATAGCGGAGTCAGCGACAACTCCGCCTTTGGAGACGGCAAGGTCGAGCGTCAACAGGTCGCCGTCGGCAAGCGTGTAGTCGTACGGCAGTCCGTGGAGCACCGCGTCGTTGACTGACGTGCAGATGTAGTGGCCGAACGGCCCACGTCCGAAGGACGGCTCGTAGTCGACGTAACAGGACTGCCCTCCGGCCTCGGTGATCATGGCCTGGGCCCACCGGTTGATGTCCCGGAGGTTCGTGCCTACCTCACAGCGACTCCTCAACGTCTGCAATGTGCCAGCGACGAGGGCGCCTGCCTCCCTGGCTCGTGACAGCTCTGTGGGGTTCAGGAACTCGATCATGCGACGCCTCACTCGTGCGACCAATAAGTATCCCGGCCATGTTATCCCGGTACTAGAATCGGAGCATGGTCAGGTTGCCGCTCACCCCCGCAGAGGTCGAACGCGGACAGCGCCTCGGCGCCCTCCTGCGTCGAGCCAGGGGCGAGCGTTCAATGCTCGGCACCGCGCTGGACGCGGGCGTCTCGCCGGAGACCCTTCGGAAGATCGAGTCCGGTCGCGTAGCCACCCCTGCCTTCCCGACCATCGCTGCGATCGCCGCCGTCCTCGGCCTTTCCCTCGATGCGGTGTGGTCGGAGATCAACCAGTCAGATGGCGGGGCCGAACTCGCAAGATCAGGTCGCCACGAAGGTGAGCGGTTGGCCTCGTGAGCTAGGCCTGGCCCCCGGGTCGGCGCCGCGCACCGAGCGTTCGCGCTGCGCGGCCGGCAGCCCCCGCGCCGGCGCGCCCTACGCCTCCGGCCCTGAGGGGTTCGGGCAGGCGTGCGGGCGGCCCCCGGGTCAAGGCTGAGCCGGAGAGATCACCCTTGACCAGCAGTCGCCCTGCCCAACGCCGCGACCGGGCCGACCGAGGAGTTCGACGGCAGCTACGGATGCCATCCCCACGCTCCGTCGAGCTTTTTCGATTGATAGTGAACCGGGCGCACCTGGGACGCGTGTCTTCCGGTGGGACCCGAGATCCCGGCCTGGCTTCGCCGGCGACCTGTCGGTGAGCGGTGCCACCTCGGGCCCTGCCGGGCGTCCAGTGGTCGCAAGGCCCGGCCCTCACCAGCGGGTTCGTCCAGACGTAACGGCCCGCCTGCGCCGCCGTTGGACGAAGGGGGCCACTGCACGAACGGCACCAGGCGACGGCAGTCGGGCTTCACGACCGGCCGACGCCGTCCGCGGAACGCTTTTCCCACTCGGGCAAGAAGGGAACGTGGCATGCACGCACGACCTAGCCGCACCGTCGTCCCACGCCGCCAGACCGTGGAAGCACCGAATGGATCATCTGGTGGCGGCGTGGCGCCGACGCGCGTCCGCCGCCAGAAGCGAGCGATCATCGCGATGTTGGCCCTGGCCGCATCGGGACTGTCCATGACCGCGGTCGGTGCCCCGGCGAACGCCGAGCCGGGCGGCCCGACGATGCTCGACCGGAAGCTGGCGGTGCGCACGGCCGCCACGGGGTTGGTCAGCCCCACCGGCCTGGCCTTCATCGGCGACGACGACATGTTCGTGCTGGAGAAGACGACCGGGCGGGTCCAGCGCGTCGTCAACGGAGTCATCGCCGGCACGCCACTGGACCTCGCTGTCAATTCCGGCTCCGAGCGAGGTCTGCTCGGAATCGCCCTGCACCCGGACTTCCCGACGAATCCTGGGGTCTACCTGTACTGGACGGAGAGCACGACCGGCAGCGACACCAGCATCCTCGGCGAAACCCCCCTGCTCGGCAACCGGGTCGACCGATTCGTGTGGAACGGCAGCACACTCACCTTCGACCGCAACCTGATCAAGATCCGCGCCCGCCAGGAGGACGCCGGCCAGCCCGCACGCGCCAACCACAACGGCGGGGTGATCAGCTTCGGCCGCGACGGGAAGCTGTACACCTTCACCGGCGACCTCGGTCGGCGTGGCCAACTGCAGAACCTCACCTGCGGCCCGACCGCCGTCTGCCCGGGGCAGACCGTGCCCGACGACCAGTTCGGCGGACCGGCACCAGACAACGCCCACCTCAGCGGTGTCGTCCTGCGCCTCAACGACGACGGCACCACGCCGACCGACAACCCCTTCTACGGTCCCGGCGCGGCCATGGGCGGCGAGATCGGCGCCACCGTGCAGAAGATCTTCTCGTACGGCCACCGCAACGGCTTCGGCATGGCCGTCGACCCCGCCACGGGAAACGTGTGGCTACAGGAGAACGGCGACGACAGCTTCAGCGAGATCAACCGGCTCGAGCCGGGCATGAACGGCGGCTGGGTCCAGATCGCCGGGCCGGTGCAGCGGGTCGCCCAGTTCAAGGAGATCGAAACGACGTTCGGCGGGCAGAACCTCCAGCAACTACGCTGGCCGCCGAGCAACATCGCAGACACCCCGGACCAGGCGCTCGGCAGGCTGTTCATGCTCCCCGGGGCGCACTACCGCGATCCCGAGTTCAGCTGGAGATGGGAGGTCGCCCCCGGCGGGCTGGGCTTCCTCAACAGCCGAGCGCTCGGGCCGGAGTTCCAGGGTGACCTGTTCATGGGTGCCGCGACGGCCGCCCTCAACGGGGGCTATCTCTTCCACTTCAACCTAACTGGCAATCGCCGGAAAATCGCCGTCGACGATCCTCGACTGAAGGACCGAGTGGCGGACAACCTCGCCAAGCACGAGATCACGGAAAGCGAGAGCCTCCTGATCGGCCGGGACTTCGGCGTCGTCACGGACATCGAAACCAGCCCGGACGGCAACCTGTCCGTCCTCTCGCTGACCAACGGCGCGGTCTACACGATCTACCGGCGCTGACGACCACCAAACCCGACGGGGTGGCCCCGCCTGTCCGCGGTGCCGGACGGGCGGGTCGCCCCGTCGGCGTAGGGACCCAACTCACCTCATAGCCACCCACAGTCGAGGTTCTCTGGTGGCCAGACCGGCACGTTAGGGGTGGGCCGGCTGCTTGCGACCGAGTGCGTGCCGACGTTCGGCCTCGGCCTTCACTGTGGCCAGCGCGTCGGCAACCGTCGCCTCCCATCGCCGCGCGACCACGGCCGCCCACCGGGCCCCCAGTGCCCAGCCGTCGGCGCCCATCTCGCCGGTGTACCGCAGTCGGGTGTGGCCGCAGCGTTTGATGAGGGAGAACCGTTCCCGAACGTATGGCACAGGGCCGCGCACGAGGCGGAAGTCGACGGTGTCCGGGCGGGTGAAGGTAACCGTCTCGACCGTCTGGGTGACCAGGCCATGGCCGACCGGCGTGCGGTGGGCGGCCAGAACCATCCCCTCGCCGCGTTCCAGCACCTGGATCTTCTCCCGCTGGGTCCTCGTGGGCCGGCCGAGGTAGGGCTGGGCAATCACCTCGAAGACCAGCTCACGGGGCGCTGCGATGTCGAGTACCTGCGGCCCGAGGGCGCGTGTCCGCCTGCCGATGCCCAAGTCCATGATGAGCCGGCCGGAAACCACTGCACGGTACGCGACCGCACCAGCCGCCGCGGCCGCGGCCGCGATGGTCCAGCCGAGCCGGGCGGCCATGATCGTCTCCTTTCTCCCGTCTGGTGCCCGGAGTCACCGTTCGCCGTCAACCGGTTTCACAGCTATCAGCAGGGCGTAGCCGAGGACGTGATCGGCGACGGCGGCGCGGGCGGCGGCCAGCACCGCCGGGGCGCGGTCGAAGTCCATGCCGAGGGCCTCGGCCGGTGCTCGTGCGGTCATCCGCACGAGGGTGAGACGGGCCTCGATTTGATCGATCATGGCCACCATCGCGTCGTCGTGGCGCTCGGTGTGGATGACTGTCAGCCCTGCGTCGTGCAGCAGGGCGGCGTACTCGTCGAGGGGGCGGGCGTCGGCGATACAGGCGATCCATGCTCCCAGCCCGGTCAGCTCGGGTGGGAGCCGCTCGGACGTGACGGTGACGTCGGTGATGCCGATCCGGCCGCCGGGGCGCAGCACCCGGGCTAGCTCACCGGCGGCAGTGGGCTTGTCGGGAAAGGTGCAAAGGGCGCACTCACACACCACCGCGTCGATCGACTGCGCGTTGACGGGTAGCCGCTCGGCATCGCCGATCTCGAACCGGACGCGGTCGGCGAGGCCGTCGGCCTGTGCCACGTCGGTGGCGCGGGCGACGTTGGCGCCGGACAGGTCCACGCCGGTGACGTCGACGGCGTACTCGGCGGCGAGCGCCAGACCGGTGGTCCCCCGGCCACTCGCGACATCGAGGACGATCTCCCCGGCGCGCAGGTCCAGCCGGTCGGCCAGCCGGCGGGTGAGGGCGAGGCCACCAGGATGGTAGGAGTCGCCGAGCAGCAGGGCCACCGCGTCAGAGCCGTAGGTGGCGGCGCAGCATGCCTTGGCCTTAGCGGCCGCGGGCGGCTGGATCGGGACGCTCATCGGATCCCTCGACCGACGTTGGTGCCGTCCGGCGCGATGCGGCGCCCATCGTTCGGGCGATACCCCGCTCCGTGCCGGGCGATCTTCGAACCGTAGGGCGAGTCGATGACGATCGGCTGCAGCGGCTGGGCGTTGGGCACCACGTCGGCCACGGCTACGCCGGACATCTGTTCGCGGACCTGTTCGCGGTAGCCGACGGAGTTGTAGGCGCAGAACGGTATCAATCTGCCGTCCGGGGTGATCTCCTCGACGCAGCACTTCATCAACTGCTTGACGTTGAGGGTGTAGGGATCTTGGAAATCCTGGATGACGATCATGAAGGCGCGTTCAGTGAGGTTCGCGACCGCCTCGGGCAGGTTGATGCCGCAGGCGTCGGCGCAGTCCAGAGCCGCGGCGGTCTGAGCGAGGCGGTCGCGCGTGCTGTCGGTGCCCATGAACGCCGACGCCGACCACAGCTTTTCCAGCGCCTCTCGAATGGCGTGGTCCGGCACGACCCGGTTGGACACGTAGTCGAGGTAGTCCTCGACGTTGAGCAACCGGGGGATCGGCACCACAGCGAAGTCCGGGGTGCCGGGATCACCTTCGGTAAGCAGGTAGGTGATCGAGCGGCAGGTCGGGAAGCAACACGGCACCGGGAAGAAGTCCTTGGCGTGGAACCAGTCGGGCAACTGCTGGGCGATGAGGCGGATGATGTCGGAGTTCGTCAGCCGGGTCAGCGGGTCGAAGGTGACGTGTCGGCCGGAGTGGGTGACCGGCTGGAACGAGACGCTGCGCACCGCGGGGTGAGCCAGGCCGTGACTGATGATGGCGCCGAGTTCGTGTTCGTTGAGGCCGCGTTCGACCGCAGCGACGAGGGTGACCGTCAGCCCGACGTCGGCACAGTTGTCCAGGGCCTGCTGCTTGATGGCGCGCAGGTCCCGGCCGCGGATCTCCCGGTGGGTGCGCTCGTCGAACCCGTCGAACTGCAGATAGATGTTGACCGGCCGGCCGGGCCGGTTGCGTTCCGCCAGTGCGGTCACAAATCCTGCGTCGGAGGCGAGGCGGATGCCGTTGGTGTTGAGGTTGACCGCCTTGATCGGGCGGGCCTGGGCGGCGTCGATGAAGTCGAGGATCTGCTTGTGGATCGTGGGCTCGCCGCCGGAGAACATCACCACCTCGGCCTCGCCTTCGCTTTCCACGAAGACATCGAGCATCCGCTCACACTGCTGCAGATTGATCGAGTAGCCGTCGGGTTGGTGACCGGAGTCGGCGAAACAGATCGGGCAGTCCAGGTTGCAGCCGGTGTTGACCTCGATGATGCCCAGGCAGGCGTGCTGCTTGTGCTCCGGACACAGACCGCAGTCCGAGGGGCAGCCGTCGCGGACCTCGGTCTGAAAGGTCAGCGGGATCGTGCCGGGCTTGTTGAACCGGGCGCTGTCGAGATACATCTGCGCGTCGCCGTACACCAACGCCTCGAACGGGCCGTGCTCCGGGCAGCGCTTACGCAGGTACACCTTGTCGTCGCGGATGTTGACCTGGCCGTCGACGACGATCTTGCACACCGGGCAGATCGACTTGGTGTACTCCACGAACACCTCGTCGCGGTCCCGCTTCACCGCTGATGACACGGAAGGAACGGGGACGCGTTCAACAGCGGCCATGGATGCTCCTCGCGGCGGGCGATTCTGCTTGCCGTGATCGGCCTCGCGAAGATCAACCGCATCCTTCCGTGGTGTGGCTGCCATCGTCGCTGGCCCACTCTGCCTCTTTGCCGGCCCGTCAACCGGTCACACTGCCATGCCCGCAGCAGCCGTACGTGCCAAACCATGCTTACTCACACGGACGAGCAGCGGAGGCCAGCCCGCGCGGCGCGGGGGTCAATCACCTGTTCCGCAGGTGCCGAGCCACGTCTGGGGGAAACCGGCAAACCGTTGACCAGCGGTCCAGGCCGGCACCTCGTTTGCCGTATCGGCGACCGCCGCGAACCGTCCATGCGGCTGAACCGACCGTCGGTTCTTGGGCCAGGTCGTCAACGCCTGGGTTTACTGCGGTGATGACGAGGAACGTTCCGCGCTGGGACCGGGGCTCGCTGCTCCGGGAAGGGGCGGCGGAGCAGGCGACGTTCGTCGAACTGTTCTTCGACCTCGCCATGGTGTTCATCCTGAGCCGGCTGGTCGAACAGGCATTCGAGAGGCTGGCCGAGCCTCACGGCGTGTCAGGCTGGGTGGTGCTGGGGAAGAGTCTCTTGCTGTTCCTGCCACTGATGCGGGTCTGGACGTTGACCACCTACATCACCGCCCAATTCGATCCGCGGCGACCCGCGGTGCAGGGATCGGTCATCGCCAGCGTGTTCGGCGTGCTGATCTTCGGCGTCAGCGTGTCGTGGGCCTTCGATGGGCGAGCGATAGCCTTCGCCACCACCTACATCGTCATGCAGGCCGGCCGAACCCTCGCGATCAGCCTCGTCGCCACAGAACCCGAGGTACGTACCGGGTATCTACGGTCCTTCTGCTGGTACGCGGTCGTTTCCATCCCGTGGCTGATCGGCGCGGTGTGCGACGGGACGGCCCGCACGGCGCTGTGGGCCTTGGCGGTGCTCGTCGAGTATGTCGCGAACGCCCGCGGTTGGCCCGTGCCCCGACTCGGTGCGAGCCTGGCGAACCTGTGGGCGACGGCTGCCCGGTACCTCGCCGAGCGCTACCAACAACTGCTGATGATCTCTTTCGGTGAGCCGCTGCTGGCCGTGGGCGTCACCTTCACCCAGGTACCGGCCAGCCCGTACCGGATCACCGCACTGATCGTCGCGTTCCTGACCACCGTCCTGCTGTGGCGTCTGTACTTTCACGTCGCCGGTCAACTTGTCGACGACGCGGTCCTGGCCTCCTCCCATCCGGCCCACACTGGGCGCGTCGCCGGCGTTGCTCACCTGACCATGATCCTCGGGATCATCACCACCAGCGTGGGACACGACCTGGTCGAGAAACACCCCAGCGTGCACACCCCCGTCGCCTGGTCGTTCGTCATCCTCACCGGGCCTGCCATCTTCCTCGTCGGCCGCTCCGTGCTGGAGTACGTCGTGTACGCCCGCGTCTCCCCGCCCCGTCCTGCCGGCATCGTCGCTCTCGTGGCCCTGGTCGCCCCGCTGACCCTCGTCCCACCACTGGCGGTCTCCGGCGCCGCCGCCATCGTGCTACTGCTTGTCGCCATCGCCGACACCAGACGCTCATACCGCCACCCGGATGAACAGCCCACCCCACCCTGACAAGGTGCCGGACCACCCGACCTTCATGGCGGCGCGGACTCAGCGGGCGGCGGGTATGGTCTCCCGCGCCGCGCGGGCGAGGTTCTCGTCATGCGGCCGGCCCAGCTCACGCGCGAGCTTGATGGTCCGGTCGAGCAGCGCCGTCGCTTCGTCGTGGCGGCCCGCCGCGCGGCACGTCTCGGCGTAGGTGTGCAGGAAGTCGATCTCCATCTGCACCTCGGCCAGCGGTTCCAGCAGTTCGAAGGCGCGCCGGTGGTGTTCGAGCGCCTTCTCGGGTGAGCCCATGATCCGCAGCGCGACGCCGAGGTAGTTGTGGCACCAGGCCTGGTTGTGGGGAAGGTTGTGCTGTTCGGAAAGCTGTAGCGCGTCATGCAGAGTTCGCAGCGACTCCGCCGGGTCGTGCGATGCCAGGGCGACGCCGAGGGTGACCAGGCCGGTGATCTGGGCAGGCCCGTCGGCCAGGGCGACGGATGCTCGGGCGAGTTCGACGGCTTCGCTGTGCCGCCCGAGGCGAAGGGTGACCCAGCCGTCGAAGGCCAGCGCCTGTGATTGCCCGGCGTGGCTGCCGATCTTCTCGAACAGCTCGCGTGCCCGCCGGAACTGGACCTGTGCCGCCCTCAGGTCGCCGAGATCCCGACGCACGAAGCCGATGCGCAGGGCCAGACCAGCTGCGAGGTCGTCGTCGTTCGGTCCGGACTGCTCGGCCAGTTCGTAGGCGGAGAGCGCCTCGGTGAGGCGTCCGGCGGCGGCATGGGCGTAGCCGAGGTCCGCGAGCAGCGAAGCCCGCTGTTGGTCGCGGCCGAGACGTGCCGCGGCGGCTGCGGCGGCTTCGAGCAGGCGTGCCTGGTCGTCGGTTCCGCGGTGTCGGAAGAACCAGACCCGCATGGCCTGCGGCAGTTCGGCCACCACCTCGTCCACGCCCAGCCGCACGGCGGCGTCGAAGCAGGCGACCAGGTTGACGTACTCGAGGTCGAACCAGGCCATGGCCCTCGCCGGATCTCCCGGCGAGGGCACCTTACGGTGCGGTGAGGGCAGCGTCTGATCGTGGGCGATAGCCTGGCCCAGATAGTGGCTCAGGACCCGGCGCAGGGCGGCTTCGGCCTGGGGCTCCTCGTCGGCGGCGATGTCCGCCGCGTACTGCCGGATCAGGTCGTGCATCCGGTACCGCCCGGGCGAGGGCTCCTGAACCAGATGGGCGTCGACCAGTTCCTCCAGCACGGCGCCGACCCGGTCGGGTGGCATGGCGGTGAGCGCGCCCGCCGCCGCCGCGTCGAAGTCGGCGCCCGGCAGGACGCCCAGCAGCCGGAACATGCGACGCTGCATCGCGTCGAGCTGCCGGAGCGACATGCCGAAGGCGGAGTCGAAGCGGCTGGGGGTGGCGCGTAGCCGCTCGGCCAGCACTGCGACCGTCCAGCCTGGGCGGTGGCGGAGCCGGGCGCCCGCCATTCGTAGCGCCAGCGGGAGCCCGCCGCACTGCCGTAGCACCTGGCTCATCGCTTCCTTGTCGGTGAGCGCGAGCCCGGCCGCCCGGCCGAACAGGTGCGCGGCGTCGGCGTCGGCCAGTGGTTCCAGGGACACCGGTGGCACCCGGTCCAGGCTGATCAGCCGGTATCGGCTGGTGACCAGGACCGCGGACTTCCCCGCGCCGGGGAGCAGCGGGCGCACCTGGTCCGCGTCGACCGCGTTGTCGAGCACGACGAGCGCCCGCCGGCGGGACAGTTCCGACCGCCAGAGCGCCGCGCGTTCGGCGGTGCCGGCCGGCGGGTGCGTGACGTCCAACGCGCCCAGTAGCCGACCCAGCGCGGTGTGCGACTCCAGCGGCTCCTGCCCCGGGGTGAAGCCGTGCAGGTCGAGGTAGAGCCCGCCGTCCGGATATGCCGGGGCGAGCCGATGGGCGACGCGCACGGCGAGGCTGGTCTTGCCCACGCCCGCCATGCCGTCGATCGCGACCGCACCAGTAGTGCGCAGCAGCTCTTCGACCAGCGCGGACTCCGCCTCCCGGCCGGTGAAGTCGAACAGGTCGGCCGGTAGATCGTTGCGGCGCGGGGCGGGTGCCGCGCCGGCTTCGGCCGCCTCGGCCCACACCGCCCGCAGTGGCCGGGGGTCGCGGCCGACTGCCCGGCACAGCGCCACGGTGGCCTCCCATGGCGGCACGAGCTGGCCGGTCAGATACCGCGACAGCGACGAGCTACTCAGACCCGTCTCGCGGGCGAGGGCGCGCAGGCTGAGCCCGCTCAGCTCCTTGATCTGGGCGAGCTGAGTCACCAGTCGCTCCTGGGGGCCGGGCACGTGCAACACCGTACCCGTCCCGGCCCGCGCAACCGGATCGGCAGTGCGTTTGCGCTGCTCAACCGCGCTCTTTGTGTCCCACGGTGTCCCACGGGCCGCGCGCGGCCCGGCGCGCCGATGGTCGGATGACTCCGGTCAGAAACACACCCGCGACGAAGGAGAAGCGATGTCGACCGAGCGCATGCCGAACCCGGCCGTTCTGGTCCCCGAGGCGATGGAGGCCCTGATGGCGGTCAACCGGGCCATCGCGGGCGCCGGGGTGGACGGCAAGCTGCTGGCGTTGAGCCACTTGCGGGCCAGCCAGATCAACGGCTGCGGCCCGTGTGTGGCCGGGGGCGTCCACCAGGCCCGCCAGCACGGCGTGAGCGCAGACCAGGTGCACGCCGTCGCCGCCTGGCGGGAGACGCCATGGTTCAGCGACGAGGAGCGTGCCGCGCTGGCCCTGACCGAGGCCGTGACCCGGCTCGCCGACCAGCCGGACCCGGTGCCGGACCAGGTGTGGGACGTGGCCGCCAAGCACTTCGACCAGAAGGAACTGGCGGCGCTGCTGCTCAACATCGCGATCACCAACGCCTTCAACCGGCTCAACGCGCCGACCCGCCAGCAGGCCGGCACATGGTGACACCGTTCCGACCATGACCAAAAGATCGATCAACGCTGAAACATCGGTAGGGCCTCGTCCCGGACCGGGCCCCACTGACCAGCACCACCCGTAGCCACACGTCACAGAGAGAGAGCTGCCATGTCGACCACCACGAAGACCACCGCCACCAAGGGCAAGAAGTACGACGGTTTCACCGAGGAAGAGCGCGACGCGATGAAGGAGCGCGCCAAGGAGCTGAAGACGAGCGCCCGGCGGGGCACCAAGACCGACACGGAGAGCGACGTGCTCGCGAAGATCGCCGAGATGCCGGAGTCGGACCGGGTGATCGCCGAGCGGTTGCACGCCGTGGTCAAGGCCAACGCGCCGGCCCTCACACCCAAGCTGTGGTACGGGATGCCCGCGTACGCCCGCGACGGCAAGGTGGTCTGCTTCTTCCAGAGCGCGGCGAAGTTCAAGACGCGGTACGCGACGCTCGGCTTCAGTGACGGGGCGAATCTCGACGAGGGCGCTATCTGGCCGACCTCGTTCGCCCTGACCGGGCTGACCGCCGACGACGAGGCGCGGATCGGCGCGCTCGTGAAGCAGGCAGTCAGCTGAGGGCAGGACGTCACCTGGTCAGCCGGCACCGATCGCCGGCTGACCAGCTGCGCTCCGGGCCGGCCGGCTTGCTGGTGGCGCGGCCGATTCCAACATTGCCAGCCCCAGGGAGCAGGCCAGTGTCGCCTCCGAGGCGGCCACGTACTCGCCAGAGCCGTCCGTCGAAGATCAGCCAGATGTCACGCCGGACCACGGCGGGCAGGAGGTCTCGTACGACTTCGCCGACGAGGCATCCCGCCCGGTCGGCGGTCGACCGGATGTGAAGACCTCGGCCGGCAGCCGGCGCCGACCTCACGAAGGCCGCCCAGCAAGAGGCCAACCGCCGGCAGACTCACCAGTCAGCTCAGGCAGTGCACCCACACCACGGCTTTGGTCGGCCAGTCGCCCGCCCCGTGCAGGTCGATGATGCCGAGCTCCACCCGCTGCCCGTACGAGTCAGCAGCCAGGCAGGTCGGGCGGCTGCCCAGATAGTCGGCGCCGGAGGCGTCCGTCCATGGCACCTCCCCCAGCAGCACCATGCCCTCCCCCTCACGGTGACCGTTGTCGGCCGAGAAGCCGATCGCCGTGCCGTCCACGTTGACCGCGGTTAGCACACCCCGCACGATCGCCGGCCGACCACGGTCTCCGACGGTCTGCCACGTCACCATTCCGGCCGTCGCAACAGCGGCAAGCAGGAGCACCACCACCCATACCGGGATGCGCACGGGCCGGGTCAGGACGGACGACAAACGGACCGCAGCAGGAACCACCGCCGCACTCTACGTTAGTTGGCGCGGCCAGCCTGACGGCCGGTCGCAGACAACGGCAGGCGTTGCGCCGGCCGCCCCTCCACCTCGGGGCAAGGGAGGCCGACCGGCTCCTTAACCGAAACTGAAGGTTCTCTTAGCGAAGCCTCTGGGTCCTAGTCCTTACCGTCGGGCGGTCATATCCACAAGGGATACGGGGCCCGGGAGGACATCCAGTGGTCAGACGCAATGCCGCACGACTCGTCGTCGCTGTCGTAGGAGTGATCGCTCTGCTTGCCGCAGGGCAGACCGCCGCCCTCGCGGCACCGACGAACGACGACTACTCCGCCGCCATCGCGGTGGAGACAGTTCCTTCCACCATCACCATTGATGCCAGCGGAGCAACGACGGGCCCGACGGACCCGACGACCTGCTCCAACAAGGGGTCGGTCTGGTTCACCGTCACGCCGGAGCGGGACGGCCGCCTGCAGGCCGACACGATCGGGAGCGACTACGACACCGTGCTCTCCGCCTGGATCGGCGAGCCGGGGGCGTTCACCCAGCTGGCCTGCAACGACGACTACCAGGGCCAGCAGTCGAGGGTCGCCTTCCCGGTCACCGCAGGGACCACCTACCGCTTCATGGTCGGTGTCTGCTGCGGCAACGGAGGGGTGGGCGGCGGGTCGCTCCGGTTCTCGGTCAGCTACGTCCCGCCGCCGCCGAACGACAACTTCGCCGACGCGATCTCGGTCACCGGGTTGCCTTACTCGAACACCCAGCCTTACGAGGCTGCCACCCGGGAGGCGGGCGAGACGTCGGTCTGCGCCTCGTCGCCGCACACCACCTGGTACTCGTACACACCGACGACCACCGTGTCGGTCGTCGCCCGGACGAACCCGATGTACGCCGGCATCAACGTGTACGTCGGCTCCTCGCTCGGCGATCTGTCCTTCGTCCGGTGCACCGGTCTCTACGACTACCGTTCGCTGACCTTCGTGGCGCAAGCCGGCCGGACGTACCTGTTCCAGGTCAGCGGGGACGGCATCGCCTCGCACGCCTTCCAGTTGGCTGAGGCGCCGGATCCCGTCGCCAACTTCGCCTACTACCGGAGCGATCCCAATTCGTTCGAGATCGTGGCGTTCTCCAACACCGCGTACGATCCGGCCGGCGCGGGGCTCGGGTCCTTCGACTGGGACTTCGGCGACGGCGCGACCTCGACGGAGCCGAACCCCGGCCACCGCTTCCCCCGCGACGGCGACTACCCGGTCCGGCTGAGGGTGGAGACGCCGGACGGGCGCAGCGACTCGATCACCCGCGTGGTCGAGGTGCGTACCCATGACGTGGCCATCGTGCGGGTGAAGGTGCCGGCGAGTGCCCGGGTGGGACAGACCGTCGCAGTCGAGGTGCACGTCCAGAACACCCGGTACGAGGAGAACGTCCAGGTGGACCTCTACAAGAGCGTCGCGGGGGACTACTCCCATCTCGGGGCGCTGAAACAGGTGGTTCCGGTCAGGGAGACGGGCCAGACCACCCGCTTTGCGTTCACCTACACCGTGACCGCCGACGACCTGGCCCTCGGGAAGCTCACCTTCCGGGCCGCCGCGGACCTGAGTCCGAACCGGGACGCGATCCCGGCGGACAACGAGCTGCTCTCCACTCCCGTGAAGATCATCTGAGTGCTCGATTCCCCCCGGGCCCCGGGCCCGGGGGGCGCTCAAGGTCTCTACCAGCCCTCGGGTGGTTCAGTCCGGTCTCGGGACCTGCGTGACCCACATCGGTATCAGGACCAGGGTGATCCTCCGCCGAGTGTTGGTGGAGATGAGCGCCGGGTGTGCACGTCCCGACGGCGTGCGACGGCCTCACTATGGTTCGTCGATCCCGATCAGGTCGGCCGAGGCGGCGGGCTCGTCGGCTGCGGCGAGCGCCGCGAGCGGTACGGGCTTGACCGGCGCCTGCGCGGTGAAGGCACCGACCTGCTCCGGGGTGCGACCGGTCTCGTCGGCGATCAGTTGGCAGACCGCTGGCTGACAGGATCGGCCCTGGCAGGGGCCCATGCCGACCCGGGTCACCAGCTTCACGGCGTTCGCGGTGTGCAGGTGCGGGTGGTCCCGCAGCGCCCGGCGGACGTCGCCGGCGCGGATCTCCTCGCACCGGCACAGCACGGTGTCGTCGGTGACCAGGCTGGCCAGCGCAGACCGGTTGGGTGCGAACCGGTCGAGCAGATGGGTGACGAACCGGCGCTGCCGGCGCAGGTCCCGCCGTACCGGGCGGGCGAGCGCGGTGGCCCGGTCCGTGTCCAGCAGACCGAGGTCGGGCAGGATGCCGAGCGCGGCGAGGCGTCCCTCGACCGTGGCCTGCTCGGCGCCGGCCACCCCGGTCAGCTCGCCGGCCACCGCTATGCCCGGCACCGAGGTACGGAGCCAGTCGTCGTGCTGGACGACCCAGCCGCCAGCGCTGGAGTTCCAGGTGACCACGCAGCCGGCCTGGCGGGCCAGCTCGACCGAGGCGACGAAGCCGTATCCGAGGGCGAGGACGTCGCAGGACAGTACCCGGTCGGTGCCGGGCACCGGCAGGCCGGCGCGGTCCACCGCCGCGAGGGTCACCGTGGCCAGGTCCGGGCCGCCGTCGGCGCGTCGGACCACCGTGCCGAACCGGACCGGCACCCGGGCGCGGCGGAGCACCCGCAGCGCGTCGATCCCCTCAGCGATCTTCGCGGTTCCGCTGGCCACGGCGGCCAGCCCGGCCGGGCCGACGAGCAGGTCCCGGTGGTGCTGCAGAAGAGCGACCTCGACGACGCGGGCACCGGCGCGGACCAGTTGGGCGGCGACCACCAGCAGCAGGGGGTGGCCGCCGGCCAGGACGAACCGGTCGCCCGGCAGCAGCCCCTGCGCCTTGACGAACGCCTGCACACCACCGGCGGTGAGCACGCCCGGCAGGGTCCAGCCGGGAAACGGTACCGGCAGGTCGTAGGCACCGGCGGTGAGCAGCACCGCCCGGGGTTCGAGTAGGTGGACGCCGTCCGGCCCGTGGGTGGCCACCCGGTGCCGGCCGGGGGTGGGTGGTCGGCCGGTGAACCCGTCCAGTCCGGCGCGGGTGCCGAGGACGGCCCACACGGTGGTGTCGTTCAGCCACCGTACGCCGGGCGTGCTGGCGGCCTCGGCGAGCAGCGCCACCCCGGCGGCGGCCGGGCCACTCGCCGGGGTGAAGCCGGTGGGCGGGCGCCGGTAGATCTGCCCGCCGGGTCGCTCCTGCTCGTCGACCACGGTGACCGTGGCCCCGTGTCGGCCCAGGGTGGCGGCGGCGGCCAGGCCGGCCGGCCCGGCCCCGACCACCACCACGTCGGGCGCGTTCACCGGTCCGTCCCGGTGTGCACCCGCATCCCGGGTCGGGTGCGGACCAGGCAGGATCGCTGGTAGGGCAGATCGTCGATGGTGACCACGCACTCGAAACAGACGCCCATGTTGCAGTAGGGCGCGCGCCGGGCCCCAGCAGCGGTGACGCGGACCGCCCGGTACCCGGCGGCGAGGAGTGCGGTGGCCAGGGACTCGCCCGGGTGGGTCGGGACGGGGTTGCCGTCCACCTCGATGGTGATCGGGTCGGGCCGGTCCAGGCCGACGCGGACGGGTGTCGGGGGTGGGGTGGGGGTGGCGCGGTCAGGCAAAGTTCAGCGCTCCGAAGCGGGATGGTGAGTAGTCCGCGACGGACCTGTCGGCCGTGCCGGTGAGCACCATGTCGGCGAGCAGCCGGGCGTAGGTGAGGCCGAGGGTGAACGCGGAGCCGCCGGTGGCCACGAACAGCCCCGGCCGGCGGGGTACCGCGCCGAGCAGCGGTAACTGGTCGGCGGTGAGCGTGGTCATGCCGGTCCACGTCCTGATCACCGGCAGGGCGAGGACGGCCGGGACGACCCGTGCGGCGGCGGCGTTGCCGGTCAGCGATTCGTACCGGAGCTCCGGGTTGAGCTCCAGGTCGGTCCGGCCAGAGCGGCTGACCAGCTTGGCCGGCCAGCCGCCGCCGATCAGCACGTTGCCCTCCTCGGTCTGTTTCATCGACAGGCGCTTGCCCACGTGCTGGATCAGGTGTGGCAGCAGCGGTGCCGTGCGGGCGGTCGCGCTCATGGTCAGGCCGACCGGGAACACGGGCAGGCGGACGTCTGCCATTCCGGCCAGTTCGGCGGTCCAGACCCCGCCGGCCAGCACGACGGTGTCGGCCCGGTGGGTCTCGCCGGCGCCGCCTGGGGCCTCGGGGGCGGTGTGCAGTTCCCATCGTCCGTCGCGGCGGTGCAGCCGGGTGACCCGGGCGCCGGTGCGCAGCACGGTGCCGTGCCGGACGGCGGCCCGGGCGAGCGCCGGGGTGACCAGTCGCGGGTTGGCCTTGCCCTCGTCGGGGACGTAGCCGGCGGCTCGTACGGCGGGTGACAGGTATGGCGCGAGGGTGTGCAGTTCGGCGCCGGAGAGGACGTCGACCGCCAGGCCGTATCGCCGTTCGAGGGCGGCCTTGCGGTCGAGTACGGCGATCTCGGCGGGCGTTTCGGCCAGCATCAGTCCGCCGCGCCGGGTCACGCCGCACGGCTCGCCGAGTTCGTCCTCGAGGGTGGCCCACGCGTGCACGGCGTCGAGGTGCAGCGGGAGCGCGCGGGCGGCCGCCCGGGCGGCGTCGTCGCCGTGCTCGACCATCCGGAATTCGAGCTGAAAATGCAGGCTGCCGGCGTTCTGGCCGGAGGCGTGCCGGTTGACCTGGTCTTTCTCGAGTAGCAGGACGCGGTTGCCGGCCCGGGCCAGGTTCCACGCGGTGGCGCAGCCGAGCAGGCCGGCGCCGATGACGGCGGTGTCGTAGCCGCTCATGGAAGCAGGTTGAGCCGGGTCATGGTGGCGCGTACCCGGTCCTGTTCGGCGGGCGTGAGAGGTAGCAGCGGGGCTCGGACGTGCCCGGCGGGCACGCCCCGCAGGGTGAGGGCGTACTTCATGATGGCCTGGGCGTTGCCGAACCGGGCGCCGTAGTCCGGTCCGAACCAGTCTTCCATGATCACCCGGTCGCGGGCGCCGAGGACCCGGGCGCGGTCCAGGTCTCCCTCTTGCAGCGCCCGGAAGAAGTCGGGGTGGTCGCGGCCGAGGACCGCGCCGGCGCCCATCAGTCCGTCGCCGCCGATGGTGGTCATCAGCTCGATGCCCACCTCGTTGGTGGGGATGCCGAAATACCGCACCCGGTGTCGCAGGGCGACCAGGCTTCGGACGAATCCGCCGAAGTCCGGGGTGGAGTTCTTGACCGCCACGACGGTGTCCAGTTCGGCCAGTTCCAGCAGGAGATCGGTGTCGAGGTCGATGCCGGTGCCGCGGGGCCAGTTGTAGACGCACAACGGGATGTCCACCGCCTCGGCGACGGTCCGGTAGAAGGCGACGGTCTCGGTCCGGGTGGGTACCACGTACGGCGGGGGCGTGAGCAGGATGCCGTGCAGGCCGGCGTCCCGGGCTGCCTGGGCGTGCCGGATCGCCTCCGCCGGGGTGTACGCGTTGCACCCGCCGAGCACGGTGAGCCGGTCGCCGACCTGTTCGGCGGCGACCTGGAACAGCGTGGACCGCTCTTGTTCAGTGAGGCTGAACCACTCACCGGTGGTGCCGGCGACGATCACGCCGTGCAGGCGTTCGCCGGCGAGCCAGTCGAGTTGGGCGCGCCAGGCGGTGAGGTCGAGTTCCCCGGTGCTGGTGAACGGGGTGGTGATGGCCGGGAGGTAGCCGAACCAGTCGACGTGGTCTCGGTCCATGGGTGGGTCCTTTCGGGGGGCGGCGGCGGCCGTACCGGTGCGGGACGGCCGGCGTGCCGGTGTTCTCAGGGGGTTGGCGGGGTCACCGCGATGATCAGTCGGGCCGGCTGGTCGCTGGCGTTGCGGTAGAGGTGGGCCAGGCGTGAGTCGAAGGTGACCGCTTCCCCGGCGGTCAGGCGGTACGACTCACCGCCGATCTCTGCGACGACCTCGCCGGTGATCACGATGGCGCACTCGGTCGACGGGTGGGCCCAGGGTTCGGCCGAGCTGGCGTCGCCGGGCGCGAGGTCGGCCGCGAGCACCTCCAGGTCGCCGCGGCCGGGAGTGAGTCGGTCGTAGGCGATCTGGCCGGGCGGAGCGGCCAGGCGGGTGCGTTCCCCGGCCCTGCTGATGTGCACCAGTGGCGCCTCGGGCTCGGAGAACAGTGCCGCGATGGAGGTGTCGAAGACCTGCGCGAGTTTCCGGAGGGTGGCCAGGCTGGGGTCGGTTGCGCCGTTCTCGATCTGGCTGAGCAGCGCGGGTGACACGTCGGCCGCTGCCGCGAGCTGGCGCAGCGTGAGGGAGTGCTGCTGGCGCAGGTCGCGGAGCCGGTCACCGAGCATGGAGTCCTCGTTCCCAAACAGTGTGGATGAAATTGTTTGACCAAACTACACGAGCCTGTTTAGCATGGTCAAACGACGGGGTAGCCATGTTTGATAGTACTGGACAACGCCCATCAAGGCACGAACCGGACGAGCGAATCCGGCTACCTCAAACCCCGAGACGACATCCCCGAAAACCCTCAAGACGCCGCCCGCCACGCCGGGCCCGGCCGGCTCCGGTCGTCGCCACAGCCGTCGACACCCCGCGGACCGGTCCCCAGACCGCGCCATAAGAAGGTAGGAACAGCATGTCGGTGTCCCCCCGCCGGCTCCGCGCCGGAGCGTTCGCTCTGGCGACGCTGGCCATCGTCTCCACCGCCGCCTGCAGCGCCGGCGGCAGCGGAGGAAAAGCAAACGGCGGTGCGGCCAAGACGCTCACCGTGAACACCTCGTTCGTGCTCAAGACCCTCGACCCCGGCCGGGTCTACGAGGCGACCGGCCTCACCGCCGTGCACGCCCTGTACGACACCCTTCTGACGTTCAAGGGATCGGACGTGAGCAAGCCGGTCCCGGCACTCGCCGAGTCGTACCAGGCGTCGCCGGACGCCAAGACGTTCACCTTCAAGCTCCGGCAGGGGGTGAAGTTCTCCGACGGCACCCCGCTCACCGCCGACGACGTGGTCTTCTCCCTCAACCGGCTGAAGAACGTCAAGGCCAGCCCGGCGGTCATGGTCAGCGGGCTCACCGTCAGCAAGACCGACGACGCGACCGTGGTGGTCACCTCGGCCACCCCCGACCCGAACATCCCGGTCGTCCTGGCGATGCCGTCCACCGGCGTGATCAACGCCAAGGTCGCCAGGGAACACGGCGCCAAGGACGGCGACGACGCCGCGCAGGGCGACACCGCGCAGCAGTACCTGGACACGAACTCCGTCGGCAGCGGCCCGTACGTGCTGAAGTCCTATGACCCGTCCTCCCAGGTGGTGCTGGAGGCCAACCCGAGCTACTGGGGCACCAAGCCACAGTTCGCCCGGGTGGTGCTGCGAAACATGGACGTGCAGACCCAGAAGCTGACCATGCAGCGCGCCGAGGGCGCGGAGATCTCCCTGGACATCTCCGGCAAGCTGCTCGACGGCCTGCCCGCCAGCCTGCGGACCTCCGGCGTACAGGACACCGTCTACTTCCTCTTCCTCAACGCCGACCCCGCCGTGTCGAAGGTGACCTCGAACCCGAAGTTCAACCAGGCCCTGCGCGCCGCCATCGACTACCAGGGCATCGCGGCCCTGTACGGCAAGGGCGCCGCGCCCGGTGCGGGCCTGGTCGCCCCGGCCTTCCCGGGCGCCCTGCCCGCCAGCGAGGAGTCGAAGCGGGACGTGGCCAAGGCCAAGGCGCTGCTCGCCGAGGCCGGCCTGACCAACCCCACGGTGAAGTTCAACTACCCGGCCATCACCTACAAGGGCGTCGACCTGGGCACGGTGGCCACCAAGGTGCAGGGCGACGCCGCCGAGGCCGGCATCAAGCTGGAGCTGAACCCGCAGCCGCTGACCACCTTCCTCGACGAGATGCGCGGCGGAAAGTCCGCCATGGGCTTCACCCCGCAGAGCCTGAACTACCCCGTCGCCGACTCGCTGATCAACAACATGGCACCTGGCCAGGCCACCGCGCTGCGCTCCGGCTGGACGGTGGACCGCGCCGACCCCGCGGTCGTCGCCGCCGGCAAGAAGGTCACCGAGACCCTCGACCTGAGCGCGCGTGCCAACGCTATGCAGGAGTGGCAGCGGGCGATGAACGCGGCCTCGCCGTACATCGTGCTGGCCAGCAACTCCTCCACCGTGGTGGCGACCAAGGACCTGACCGGCGCGGACTACACCGCCGCGGGCTGGCAGGTGGACGTCGCCGCGGTCGGCCGCGAGTAACAGGGACGACATGACGACGACAGTCGACAACGCCGAGCCGGGCGCGGTCACCCCGACCGCGACCCGGCCCCGGCCGCGGCGCGGCCACCCCCTCCTGACCTTCCTGGCCAAGCGGATCGCCATCACGGCCGGGCTGCTGCTGGGCGTCACGGTGGTGACGTTCGGGCTGGTCAACGTGGTGCCGGGTGACCCGGTCACCGCCAATCTCTCCGACCAGGCGCTGAACGACCCCGCCACGGTCGCCGCCTTCCGGGAGAAGTGGGGCCTGGACCAGCCGCTCTGGGCGCAGTACCTGCACTACCTGAGCAACCTGCTGCACGGCGACCTGGGCATCTCGCAGCAGACCGGCCGCGCCGTGCTGGACGACCTGTTCCAGTACGTGCCCGCGACCATGGAACTGGCCATCCCCACCATGGTGCTGGCCCTGCTGATCGGGACCGGGATCGGCATGCTCGCGGCCGTCCGCAACGGCCGGTTCACCGACCAGGTCGTCCGGGTGGGTGCCCTGCTCGGGCTCTCCACCCCGCCCTTCTGGCTGTCGCTCGTCGTGCTCTACGTCTTCTTCTACCAACTCGGCCTCGCCCCCAGCGGCGGACGACTCTCCACCGACTTCAGCCCGCCCCCCACCGTGACCGGCATGTACACCGTCGACGCGGCCCTCGCCGGCCAGTGGGACGTCGCCTGGGACGCCGCCCAGCACCTGGCCCTGCCGGTGCTCGTGCTGACCTCGCTGACCGTGGCGATGCTGGTCCGGTTCGTCCGCTCATCCATGCTCGAGGTGCTCCAGCAGGACTACATCCGCGCCGCGTACGCCAAGGGCCTGCCCGGCCGGGTGGTGTTCCGCCGGCATCTGCTGCGCGCCGGCCTGGTCCCGGTGATCACGGTCTCCGGCCTCGCCTTCGCCTCGCTGCTGTCCGGGACCGTCCTGGTCGAGAACATCTTCGGCTGGCCCGGGCTCGGCCAGTACGCCTACCGCAGCGCGACCGCGCTGGACCTGCCCGCGATCCTCGGCGTCAGCCTGTTCGTGGCGTTGGTCTACACGCTGGTCAACCTGACCGTCGACCTGCTGTACGGGCTCATCGACCCGAGGATCCGCCTGTCATGACCACACTCGCCCCCGGCCCCGTGGCACCCGACCCCAGGGTGGGCCGGTCGCTGGCCCGGCGTCGCTGGTTGAGCCGGCTGCGCGGCGGACCGACCAGCCGGCCGATCTGGCGCCAGCCGATCGCACTCGCCGCCCTGGCCATCCTCGGCGGGTGGCTGCTGGTCGCGATCCTCGCCCCGGTCCTCGCCCCGTACGACCCCCTGGCGCAGAGCCCCGACGGGTACGCCCCACCGTCCGGCGCACACTGGTTCGGCACCGACTCACTCGGCCGCGACGTGCTCAGCCGGGTCGTCTACGGCGCCCGGCTGTCCATCCCGCTGGCGCTGGCCATCGTCTCGCTGGCGCTGCTGGTCGGCGGGCTGCTCGGGCTGGTCGCCGGATACGTGGGCCGCTTCGTCGACGAGGCGCTGATGCGCCTGACCGACCTGGTGTTCGCGTTCCCTCAGATCATCCTGGCCATGGCGGTGACCGCCGCGTTCGGGCCCAACACCCGCAACGCCGTGCTCGCCCTGGTCATCGTCTCCTGGCCGGTCTACGCCCGGGTCATCCGCAGCGCGGTGCTGAGCATGCGTGGCGACGACTACCTCAACGCCGCGCGGCTGCTCGGCGTCGGACCCGTCCGGGCGCTGCGCCGCGACGTGCTGCCCAACAGCGTCGGACCGGCGATCGTGCTGGCCACCCTGGAACTCGGCAACGCGGTGCTGCTGCTCGCCGCGCTGTCCTTCCTCGGGCTGGGCCCCCGCCCACCGGCCGCCGAGTGGGGCTCCATGGTGGCCCTCGGCTCGCAGGACCTGTCCATGTGGTGGGTGAGCGTCTTCCCCGGCCTGGCCATCCTCACGGTCGTGATGGCCTTCAACGTGCTCGGCGACGCGCTGCGCGACCGGCTCGACCCCCGTTACGCGAAGGGACGCTGAGATGGCCCCGCTCCTCGACGTCGACTCCCTGGCCGTCACCCTGCCCGGTCCCCGCGGGCCGCTGCCGATCCTGCACGACGTGTCGCTCACCGTCGACGAGGGGGAACTGGTCGGCATCGCGGGGGAAAGCGGCTGCGGCAAGAGCCTCACCGCGCAGGCGCTGCTCGGCCTGCTGCCCCCGGGCGCGCAGGTCAGCGGCTCGGCCCGGTTCGCCGGCACCGACCTGCTCGGCCTCGACGCCCGGGGCTGGCAGCGGGTCCGCGGGGCGGGCATCGCGATGGTCTTCCAGGACCCCACCGCAGCCCTGCACCCGATGCTCACCGTCGGCCGGCAGCTCACCGAGCACATGCGCGTACACCTGCGGATGTCCCGCCGGGCCGCGGACCGGCGGGCCGTGGAACTGCTCGAAGAGGTCCGCATCCCCGACCCGGAGCGCGCGCTGCGGGCCTACCCGCACCAGTTCTCGGGTGGGATGCGCCAGCGCGTCGCCATCGCCATCGCCCTGGCCGCACAGCCGCGGCTGCTGATCGCCGACGAGCCGACCACCGCGCTCGACGTCACCGTGCAGGCCGGCATCCTGGCCCTGCTGGACCGCCTGTGCGCCGAGACCGGGCTGGCCGTCGCGTTCATCACCCACGACCTCGGAGTGCTCAGCGCCCTCACCTCCCGCGGGTACATCTTCTACGCCGGGCGGGTGGTGGAGACCGGCCCCACCGGCGCGCTGCTCACCGCACCCACGCACCCGTACACGGCGGCGCTGCTCGGCGCCCGTCCGCACGGCACCCAGGCGGTCGGCACGCTGCGGCCCATCCCCGGCGGCCCGCCGGCACCCGGGGAGGCGCCGCCGGGCTGCCCGTTCCAGCCCCGCTGCGGGTACGCCGAACCGGCCTGCGGCAGCGCGGCGCCCCCGCTCACGCCCGCGGGCGCCGACCGCTCGGTGGCCTGCGTGGTCCGACCCCAGCTGGAGGTGGCCGCATGAGCCCCGAGGCTCACCTGCTGCGCATCAGTGACGTCGAGGTCGAGTACCGCCCCCGGGGCCGGGCCCGGGTCCGGGCGGTCGCCGGAGTCAGCCTGGACGTGGCGGCCGGACAGATCGTGGGCCTGGTCGGCGAGTCCGGGTGCGGCAAGTCCTCCCTGGCCCGGGTCGCGGTCGGGCTGGCCGCGCCGAGCGCCGGCACCGTCCGCTTCGCCGGCCGGCCGGTCACCCCGCTCGGCTGGCGGCGTCGCCCCACCGACGAGGTCGGCCTCCAGATGGTCTTCCAGAACCCGTACGCCTCGCTGAACCCCCGACGCACCATCGGCGGGCAACTCCTCGACGGGGTGCCCGCCGCGGTCACCGGCCCGGCCCGCCGGACCCGGGTGACCGAACTGCTGGACCGGGTGGGCATGCCGGCCAGCGCCGCCGACCGGTACCCGCACCAGTTCTCCGGCGGCCAGCGGCAGCGGCTCGCCATCGCCCGGGCGCTCGCCCCCGAGCCCCGCATGATCATTGCCGACGAGCCGGTCACCGCGCTGGACGCCTCGTCCCAGGCGCAGGTGGTCAACCTGCTCGTCGGGCTGGTCCGGGACCTCGACATGGGGATGCTGTTCATCTCGCACGACCTCGCGCTGGTGCACGAGATCGCCGACGTCACCGCGGTGATGTACCTGGGCCGGATCGTGGAGACGGCGGCCACCCGCGAGCTGTGGCGCTCGCCCCGGCACCCGTACACCCGGGCGCTGATCGACGCGGTGCCGCAGATCGGTCCCGCCCCCCGGCTGCCGGCCACCCTCGCCGGGGAGGTTCCCGACCCCGCCAACGCCCCGTCCGGCTGCCGGTTCCGGCCGCGCTGCCCGCACGCCTTCGCGCCGTGCGGCGATCAACCACCCACCATCGACCTGGGCGGCCGCAGCGCCGCCTGCTGGCTCGCCGACCCCGCGGTGGCACCGGCCACCGCGCGCGCCCACTGAGGATGCCGTGATGCACACCGCCACCGAACAGGTCCTGGTCAACCTCGCCCTCTACGACGGCGTCGACGACTCCCTCCAGCCCGACCGCGGGATCTGGATCGGCGCCGACGGGATGATCCGCGCCGTCGGCCAGGTCGACGACGTGCTCGCCGAGGCCGGTGACGCACGGGTGGTCGACCTCCGCGGCGACCACGTCATGCCGGGCCTGACCAACATGCACGTGCATCTCTCACTCGGCCTGCCGGGTCATCTCGGCGACGAGGTGCACCGGTCCAACCTGGCGGAGCTGGTGCTGCTGATGGCCGACTCGGCCCGGCGCACCCTGCACTCCGGGGTCACCACCGCGCGGCTGGTCGGGGAGAGCCGCTACGCCGACTTCGCCCTGCGCAAGGGCATCGAGGCCGGCGCGGTCGACGGCCCACGGATCTTCACCGCCGGGCACGCGCTGTGCTGCACCGGCGGCCACGGCTGGGACGCCGACGCCCTCGAAGCCGACGGTCCGGACGGGTTCCGCCGGGTCACCCGGCAACAGATCCGGGCCGGCGCCGACCTCATCAAGGTCTGCATCTCCGGTGGCATCGCCGGCCAGTTCGAGTCGATCGACACCCCCCAACTGCTCGACGACGAGATGGCGGCGGTCATCCGAGTCGCCCACGACTGGGGGCGCAAGGTCACCGCGCACGCCGGCCCCGCCGAATCGGTCCGCCGCGCCGTGGAGCTCGGTCTCGACTGCGTCGAGCACGGCTACGAACTGACCGACGAGGTGACCCGCCTGATGGCCGACCGCGGCGTCTGGTACGTCCCGACCATCGTGGTCAGCCGGTGCGAGCAGTTCTTCCGCGACTCCGGTGTGCCCGGCTGGCTGATGGACCGGGCCCTCGCGGCCGGGCCCCGGCACTGGGAGAGCCTGCAGCACGCCATCCGCAACAACGTGCCGATCGCCCTGGGCAGCGACATGCCCCCGCACGCCGACTACGACGAGACCAGCGCGACCGTTCGGGAACTGGAGTTCATGGTGGACGCCGGGATGTCCGTCGCGCACGCGTTGAAGGCCGCCACCGTCCGCCCCGCCGAGTGGCTCGGCCGCGCCGACACGCTGGGCAGCGTCGAGGCCGGCAAGCACGCCGACCTGCTGGTGCTGCGCGACGACCCGACCCGGTCGGTGTCCGCGCTGCGCACCCTCCACACCGTGCTGAAGGGCGGCGTGACGTACCGCGACGACCACCACCGGCTGGCACGATGACCGGCATCACCCAGGTCGCCGACGGGTACCTCGACGCGCTCGCCGACCTCGATCCCGAGGCCACCGAGGCCGCCGGCCGCACCCCGGCCTCGCACCTGCCGAACCTCTCCCCCGACGCCTTCGACGCCCGCGCGGAACTGGCCCGCCGCACCGCCCGGCTCGCCGCCGCGGCCGACGCCCACGGGCCGAGCGAGCGCGCCCTGGCCGGCGCCCTGCTCGACCGGCTGGCCAGCGAGGTCGAACTGTACGACGCCGGGTTCACCACCCGCCTGCTCGCCCCGCTCGCCACCCCAGTGCACCTGGTCCGGCAGGTCTTCGACAACCTGCCCCACCGCACCGAAGAGGACTGGGAGGTCATCGCCGCGCACCTGCGCCAGGTGCCGGACGCCCTCGACCGGTACGCCGAGACGTTGCGCCGGTCGGCGAGCCGGGGGCACCTGGTCGCCCGCCGGCAGGTGCTGGTGGTCGCCGACCAGTGCGCCGCCTGGGCCACCGCCGACGACTTCTACGGCCGGCTGGTCGCCGGCTACCCCGGCGGCTCGCTCGCCGGGCACCTGGACCTCGGGGCGCGGCTGGCCACGGCCGCCACGATGCGCTTCGCCGCGTTCCTCCGAACCGAACTGGCCCCGGCCGCGACCGAGACCGACGCCGTCGGCCGAGAGCTGTACACGGTCACCGCGCGCAGCTTCCTCGGCGCGACCGTCGACCTGGACGAGCTGTACGCGTACGGCTGGGCGGAGCTGGACCGGACCGCCGCCGAGCTGCGTACCGTGGCGGCCGAGCTCGGCCACCCGGACGTGGCGACCGCGCGGGCGGCGCTGGACGCCGACCGGGCCGGCCGGGTGCCGGTCGGCCCCGCCCTCGAGCAGTGGCTGCGGGAGAGGACCACGCAGCTCACCGACGCGCTCGACGGCACCCATTTCGACATCCCGGCCGCCACCCGTGCGGTGACCTGCCGGCTCAGCCCCGCCGCCTCCGGCGTCATGTACTACACCCCACCGGACGCGGGCCTGACCCGACCCGGGGCGATCTGGTGGTCGGTGCCACCCGGCCAGGCGAGCGTGCCGGTGTGGCGGCACGTCGGGACGCTCTGCCACGAGGGACTGCCCGGACACCACCTCCAGCACGCCCTCACGCTCACCACCGCGGATCTGCACCCCTGGCAGCGCAACCTCTGCCACGTGCACGGATACGCCGAAGGCTGGGCGCACTACGCCGAGCGGCTCGCGGACGAGATCGGCCTCTACGCCGGCCCCGCCGAACGGCTCGGCATGCTCGACGGGCAGATGTGGCGGGCCGCCCGCGTGGTGATCGACATCGGGCTGCACCTCGGTCTGCCGATCCCGGCCGGAAACGGCTTCACCGACCAGCGGCGCTGGATGCCCGACCTGGCCGTGGACTTCCTCGGCCGGGTCGCCGGGCTGGACACCGCGACCGCCCGCTTCGAGGTCGACCGCTATCTCGGCTGGCCGGCGCAGGCCCTGGCGTTCAAGGTCGGTGCGCGGTTGTGGCAGCAGACCCGCCGCCAGGTCGAGCGGCGCGAGGGCGCCGCGTTCGACCGCAAGCGGTTCCACGCCACCGCGCTGCGGCTCGGACCGATGGGGCTGGATCCACTGCGCGCCCGGCTCACCGAACTGACCTGACTGGCACCCCTCGCGCCAGCGGCGCCGTCACCCCCTCGACCAGAAAGTGCCCCCCATGACCGTTGCCGACCTCATCACCACCATCACCGACATGTACCGGTGCCTGGGCGACCGGCCCGCCTTCGACGCCCACCTGAATCCCGGCCTGACCATCTGGGAGTCCGACGCGGACGGGCTGCTGTCCGGGCTGGCCGCCCTGGACGACCTGCGGGACCGGCGGGCCGCACAAGCGCCGGCTCCGTCCCCGGTGACGGTGGCGCCCGAACAGTTCCACGCCGACGCCTGGGGCGACACCGGCCTGGTGCGCTACGTGCTGCGGGCCCGCCACGGTGGCGACCGCCCGGACGAGTGCTTCCGGGTGACCGACGTGCTGCGCCGCGAGGGCGACGCCTGGCGGATCGTGCACCACCACGCCGAGGCCGTGCGATGAGCGCCGACGAGCCGGTCACCGACCTGTATGACCTGCGGGTCGTGGTGGAACGGATCGAGGGCCGATCGGTGTGCGGCCTGCAACCCGGCGACCACATCGACCTCACCGGCTCCAGCCGCCTCACCATCCCCGCCGGCCGGCACTTCTGCCTCTACGCCCTGGCCGCCTGCCTGCCGCTGCTCCCGGCCAAGCAGCGGGAGCTGTCCGACGGCGACTGGCTGGCGCAGGACTGCCACGTCGCCTGCCCGGACCCCGACGAGCGGGTCATCCTGCGCATCGAGCGGACCGCCCGCCGCCAGATCCCCACTGGAGAGTTGACGTGAGCGCCGCACATCACGGGCTGTTCGGGATCGGCCTGCAGTCCGACAAGAGCGCCGACGAGTACGCCGAGCTGGCCGAGCTGGCCGAACGACACGGCTTTGACGTGCTGTCGGTCTTCGGCGACCTGATGTACCAGCCACCGATCTTCCCCCTTCTGGTGGCCGCCCGGCACACCCGTCGGATCCGCCTCGGCGCGGCCTGCCTCAACCCCTTCACCATGCATCCCGTGGAGATCGCCGGGCAGGTCGCCGCCTTGGATCTGGCCTCACAGGGGCGGGCCTACCTCGGGCTGGCCCGGGGCACCTGGCTCGACCAGGTGGGGGTGCCACAGGCCCGCCCATTGCGGCGGATCGCCGAGACGGCCGAGGTGGTGCGGCTGCTACTCGCCGGCGACGACGGCGGCTTCCAGGGCCGCGAGTTCACCGTGGCACCGGGAACCCGCCTGCGGTACGCCCCGGCGCGCTCCGCCGTGCCGGTTCTGGTCGGCACCTGGGGACAGCGCACCGCCCGATCCGCCGCCACGTTCGCCAGCGAGGTGAAGGTGGGCGGATCGGCGAATCCGGCGATGGCCAAGACCATGCGGGCCTGGCTGGACGAGGCGGCACCTCCCGGGCGTACCGGAGCCACCGGGGTGGTGCTCGGCGCGGTGACCGTCGTCGACGAGGACGGCGTCCTGGCCCGCCGGGTCGCGCGCACCGAGGTGGCGATGTACCTCGCGGTGGTGGCCGCGCTCGATCCGACCGTCGAGGTCGACCCGGAACTGCTGGCCCGGATCCAGCAGCATGTCGCCCGCCGGGAGGACGACCTGGCGGGTGCGCTGATCGGCGACGATCTGCTCGACCTGTTCGCCTTCTCCGGCACCCCCGAGCAGGTCGCCGCGCAGGCGGCAGCCGTGTTCGACGCCGGGGCGACCCGGGTCGAGTTCGGCACCCCGCACGGTCTGAGCCCGTACGGCGGTATCGACCTTCTGGGCCGGCGGGTGCTGCCCCTGCTGCGGGGGTGACCGTCCGCCGCAGCCCGGCTCTCCCCCGGGCGGCGGCGGGTTCCGCCACGTGGTCTTGGCTGACTCAAGGGCGGAGAGCCACTGACGGTTGCGGCAGTGGCGTCAGCGTGCTACCTGGCCGGAGCAGGTCGACGGGTGGTGGAGGTGGTGAGGACCGGTACGGACAGGCGGTCTTGCACGGCTGCTGTGATGCCTGGGGCAGGTGGGCTCAAGCCTGTTCCGTCGATGCTGCGAGTTACTACCAGCCTCCAAGGGAAGTTAAGCCAAAGCATTTGGGGGCAATTTCCAGGTATGCATGCTTCCGCCAGCGCTTCAAACCTAGGCAATTCCTAGCAAGGTCCTCTGGTCCCATATCACAGCGACGTCCATTTTCCGTCGTCCAAAGACCAAGCCCTCGACACTTCACTCGCCATCACCTTCAACTAATACTCCAGCCGCACTTCGCGGAGTCGTTGTCTTCGCTGGTAGTGGCTTGTTTTGGCCCTGAACCGGTGGCGGCGTCGCCACCATGACCATCGATTGATGTGGTCGAGCCGCATGAGGTGATCCGCACAATCAGCCAAATGCGGGGATCGAGACATCAAAGCCCGAAATCGGAAGGATTTTCGGACGCCTTCCGGCGATAGGCATCCAGAACCAAGGCGCTCTCGTTGATTAGCGCGTCAAAGGCCTCTTCTTTACGTTCGTCGTAGCTGGATTCACCATAACTCCTAACCAGCTCGGCAAGCAGGTCCGCAACCTCGACGAGATTTAGGTACCGAAAAGCGTCAATCGCGCGCTCGAACTCATCCAGTTCGATGACTTCCACGGCATAGCCGAATCCGCCGCCCATAATCGCGTTGAAGACCCGATGGACATGGGCGAGCCTAGCAACCCCGAGCGGTGCATCGGCCGACACCGCGCCTGGCGGGCCCATGCACCTGCAACCAGCCACCAGCTTTGTCGTAGCTGGTATCCGTCAGCAGAATCCGGCGTCCATGAATTCGTGCCGAAGTCGACTGGGCACGACTCGCCACCGGAGACGCCGAGTTTGATGAAACCGGGGTCGTTGTTGTGAACCAGGACCGGAGCATTGCCGGCGAGTACTAGTACGTGTGGGATCTTCACCTGGCCACGGAGCGTGATGCACGTCGTCGTGGCCTCTACCTGACCTTTTGCGTGCGGCACCGCCTCACCTTGTCGATGCCAATCGATGTTGACGGCGACGGTGACGGCAACCTGGAGAGCCGTACGCAGACGGCCCAAGGCCATCAGCAGTGCCGGGCTGGCACATCAGCCCGCGGCGGCGCCCCCGGTATAGCAGTTGCTATACTTTTGGAATGGTGACCGACGAGTGGGAGATCTACCTCGTCAACGAGGTACAAGAGTGGATCGACAGCCTCGATCCACTCACCCACGCTCGCGTCGTGCAAGCCATCGACCTGCTCGCCCAAGCCGGCCCGGGGCTGGGCCGGCCGCTGGTCGACACGATCCACGGCTCGTCGATCGCCAACCTCAAAGAACTGCGCCCCGGCACCGTGCGCATCCTGTTTGCCTTCGACCCCTGGCGCTCCAGCATCCTGCTCGTCGCCGGAGACAAAGCCGGACGCTGGCAGCAGTGGTACACCGAAGCGATCCCTCTGGCCGAGCAACGCTACGAGATCTACCTGAAGGAACGCGCCGAGGAGGAGAACAGACAGCCATGAGCAGCTACGTACGCTGGCGCGACATCCGCACCGCCCACATCGAGCGCGCCGGCGGCGAGCAGGCCGTCGAAGCGGGCAAGCAGGAACTACTCACCACCGTGATCGGACACCGCCTCGCCGAGGTACGCCGCGCCCGCGGCCTGACCCAACAGCAGGTCGCCGACCGCATGGGCGTCACCAAAGGCCGCGTCTCCCAGATCGAACAAGGCAAAATCTCCGGCCAAGACGTCGTAGCCCGCTACGCCGCCGCCCTCGGCGGACGCCTCCACCAGGCAATCTACTTCGACGACGGCGACATCGCCGCCATCGCATAGCCCCACCACCAGTCAACTCGCGGCGCACCATCGACGTCGGTGAGGCTGGCGAGTGGGTGCGGTTGGCCGATCATAGCCGCCAGGGCGGTGGCGACGGCGTGGAGGTCAGCTGGAGCCCACCGGCTCCTGATCTCAGATGTCCGTCAGAGCGGGTCAGGCCCACTGCAGTGCGGGTGAATGCTGTGCGGATCGCGGCACAGCGGATGCCTGAGCTGGTCTGACGGCTCGCTTCAGGGTGTGTAGGGGTCCTCCAAGCCATCGGCTCTCGTGACGAGGCGGTGCTCCCCGATCACCTGTGGACCGGGGAGCACGCAGGGCGGCTGCGGGGTTAGCCCTGGCGGCGGTTCCAGGGGCCGGTGACGGCGTACGTGATGCCCGGGTTGTAGACGTTGAAGAACATGGTCCGGCCGTCGGCGGAGAACGCCGCGCCGGCCAGCTCGCCATACTCCGGATCCCCCGCGGTGCCGACGTTGACCCGGTTACGGGCAAAGACGAACACCTCGCCGTCGGCGGTCGTACCAAGGATGTGCTGGTCCCCGATCCCGTCCTCGCACATCATCAGGCCCCCGTACGGCGACATGCAGATGTTGTCCGGGGCGTCGAACTCCGGGTTCTCCGGCGCCGGCGTCGGACGGGTGAAGATCGTCTCCAGTCGCAACGTGTTGGCTCGCGGGTCGTACCGCCAGACCTGCCCGTCGTGGTCGCGGGCCGAGCCCAGCTCACGCCGGGCGAACGACGAGACGAAGTAGGCGCAGGCGTCCTTCTCCCCCCACCAGGCGCCCTCGATCTTGTACCCACCGGTGATGGGCTTGCGGTAGTCCTGCGCACGGACCGACTCCGTCGTCGCCAGCGGGTCCGGCACGTCCAGCCACTCGACGCCGGCGAAGGAGGTGCCGGCCTCGGTCACCACCGACAGGTCCGGCAGGTCCGGGACGTGCAGAGCCTGCAGCACGCCGCCTGCCCGCAGGCTCCCGTGGCCGCCGAGCGGCCGGTTCGGCAAGAAGCGGTAGAAGCTGCCCAGCGGCGCCACGAACGCGTCCTCGGTCTCGTAGACGATGCCGGTGCGCGGGTCGACCGCGACCGCCTCGTGCTGGAACCGGCCCATCGCGGTCAGCGGTGTCGGATCGGTGTTGCGAGCATCGTCGTACGGGTCAACCTCGAAGATGAACCCGTGGTCCTTCGTGTACCCGCGGGCCCCCGCCTTGTCTTCGGTCTCCTCGCAGGTCAGCCAGGTGTGCCACGGCGTCCGGCCGCCGGAACAGTTGACGGCCGTGCCGCCCAGGCTGACGTGCTCGGAGACGGCGCGGTTCGACGCGTCGACGGCGAGCGTGCTGGTCCCGCCCCCGGCGGCCGGGTCGTACGTGCGTTCCGGCGGAGCCACGACCGTGATCTTCGCGGTCGGGGAGCACTCATGGTTGCGGACCAGGCGAGTGCCGCGCGCCTGGTCAGCGAAGGCCCCCATACCGTCGAACCGGCTCGGCACGATGCCACCGTCCGGCCGGGCGGTGCCTTCGCGCGACAGCACCGTGTAGCGGAAGCCCACCGGCAGGTCGAGCATGCCGGCCGGGTCAGGCACGAGCGGACCGTACCCGACCTCCGGGCCGGAAATCCCCAGCGCGGGCGCCGCGGTGAACAGGGCGTCGACCGAACCGACCACGGCCACGGCGAGACCGGCGCCGAACGAGCTGGACAGGAACTGGCGGCGAGACAAAGACACGGACAAGCCTCCTAGACGTCACAGACCATAGCGGGCCGGTCGATGTCGATTCGAACCGCTCGATCCACTACGTCACATCCCGTCCCACCCGTCAAGATGTCGATCGATTTGATCTTGCCAACTGTGACAGCCGACGTGGCTCAACCGGTCAAAATCCCTGACCAGCACCGACCGGCCGCCGGCAGCGGCGCGTCGCCCCGGCCGCCTCGGCGGCTGCCGCAGGGCGCGCGAAGCACCGCGATCAGCGTGGCCGCCGCCGCCGGCTCTTGAGCGGGCAGGTGAACACCAGCAGCGCGTGCGCCGCCAGCACCGTCAGGTAACCAGCCGCCGACCTCAGCAGAATGGTGCCGTTGCTGGGCGAGGCGACCATCGCCCCGAACACCGCCGCGACCACCAGCGCGAAGACCAGCACCGTCCACCACGGCTCGCGGTCCCGGTAGCGGGGCACCAGCGCCACCAGCAGCACGGTGCCGGCGACCGCCGCCCACACCACCAACGCGATCAGCGGACCGAGCCCCAGCGAGTACGCCCGTCCCCAGGCGCTCATCTTCGTGTCGTACACGTTGAGCCAGGCGCCCAACTCCAGATAGCGCACCGGCGCGTAGTTGAAGTCGCGGGGCGGGCTGTCCAGCTCGGCGTACGGCAGCGCCAGGAAGCCGAGCACCAGGAGCACCGCCACGATGCCGAGGAGCAGACACCGTACGACCAGCGACCCGACCGGAAGCTTCGCGGACGGCTGCCCCGGCGCGGGGGCCGGCGCACCGGACACCCCCGGCGGCGGGCCGGGCGGAACGGGCGCCGGGGCGGCGTTACCGGGCAGCGGGTCCAGTTGTGGCTGCTGCCGGCCGTCGAGCACGTGCGCTGTCCACCGGTCGCCATCGAACCAGCGGACCGGCTGCCGCCCGGAGGGATCCGGGTACCAACCGGGCCGCGGCCCACCCGTCGTGCCGTCCCCGCCACCCTGCACGGAGGAAACCTTGCCACGATCATCCGCGCGGATGAAGAGGGCCGTGAGCTTCGACGTGTGTCAGCGGCCAGTTTCAAGTCTCCGAGGAAGGCCAGTCGCGGCCTCACGATCCGTGACGGTTTGGACGGCCAGGGCGTTGGTCGACACGACGACGACGATCCCGAGCCACTCGTGCGGTTTCAGCACCTGGCCGAGCAGGACGAGGCCGGCGAGCGCGGCCAGTACCGGGTGGATACTCATGAACACGCCGAAGAAGCGGGCCGGCACGGTACGCAGCGCGACCAGGTCGGCGGCGTAGGGTACGACCGAGCTGAGGATGCCCGCACCGATGGCGTAGAGGATCCCGATGCCCGCCAGCCGTCCCTGCACGAGCAGGGTGGCCGCGACCGGCAGGTAGAGCAGTGCAGACACCAGGGTTGCCGCCGCCGGTGCCTGCAACCCCGGCAGGCGGGTCCCGACCAGCCGGTTGAGCAGGATGTACGCCGCCCAACATGCGGCTGCGAGCAGGCCGAGCCCGACCCCGACGTAGTCGCTGGCCGGGCCCGGTAGGACCAGGACGTACACGCCGACGCAGGCACCCGCGGCGCAGAGCAGGTCGCGTCGGGTTCGGGAACCGGCCAGAGCGACGGCCAGCGGGCCGAGGAACTCCAGGGTGACGGCCAGGCCGAGCCCGATCCGGTCGATCGCGGTGTAGAGGCTGAGGTTCATCGTGGCGAAGACCAGCCCGAGCAGCAGGGTCGGCCACCATTGCGCCCAGGTGAATCGACGCAGGTTCGGGCGTACGGCCGGCAGTAGCATCGCCGCCGCGACGAACTGCCGCACGGCGACGACCCCGGCGGGCCCGAGGGTGGCGAACGCGTGGGCACCCAGGGCCGCCCCGACCTGGTTGCTCGCCGCGCTTCCGGTCATCGTGGCGATTCCGCGCAGCAGCGGCCCACGGCCGGCGTCGGCCGGTTGGCGGAGACCCTGAGCAGTAAGTTCACCTGCCGTCTTCGCGGTCATGAGGGCAGTGTCGAACGCGCCGACTGATACGAGAAATGCACTAGCCGCCAGAGTTATACGCTCGGCGTATGGATGTGCAGCTGCGTCAGCTCCGTACCCTCGTCGCAGTGGTCGAGGCCGGCACTTTCACCGACGCGGCGGCTATCCTGGGGGTCTCCCAGGCGGCGGTCTCGCGTTCCGTCAGCGCCCTGGAGGCGGCCCTCGGCGCTCGCCTGCTCCAGCGAACGACCCGGCACGTCTCGCTCACCCCCACCGGCACCCGCGTCGTCGCCGCCGCGCGCCGGGTGCTCGACGAGGTCGCCCACCTGCGACGGATTGTCGAGGAATCGCGCACCGAGGTGCGCGTCGGCTACGCCTGGGCGGCGCTGGGCAAACACACCCGACGACTGCAGAAGACCTGGGCCGCCGCCCACCCCCAGGTGCCGCTGGTGTTCGTCCAGTCCAACACCCCGACCGCCGGGCTCAGCGAGGGCACCGCCGACGTCGCCGTGATCCGCCGGCACCTGGACGATCCCCGCTTCGACACCGCACTGCTCGGCGTGGAGGCCCGCTACGCCGCCGTGGCCACCGACAACCCGCTGGCCCGGCGACGATCGGTACGCACCGCCGACCTGGCCAGGTACACCGTCGCCATCGACAGCCGAACCGGCACGACCACGCCCGCCCTGTTTCCGCCAGGCGCCGAACCCGCGACCATCCGCACCACCCACGGCGTCGACGAATGGCTCACCCTCATCGCCGCCGGCCAGGCCGTCGGCATCACCTCCGAGGCCACCGCCAACCAGAACCCCAGGCCCGGCGTGGCGTACCGCGCCGTCCACGACGCCCAGCCGATACCGGTCTGGCTGGCCTGGTGGAAGGACGACCCACCCGCCCACCTGACCGAACTCGTCAACCTGGCCTGCGAAACCTACCGGACGGTCCAACCTGGGCAGAACCGCCGCGGGTACTGGAGTGCCGCCCCGCACCGGCCCGGCCGGCCTGGGGGCGACCTCCGAGCCGAGCATCGGTGGGGTGCGGCCGGCAACCGCCTGCGGATCGTTCTTTCGGAACGACGGAGCCAATGACGTCGTACGCGCCCGGTAGGGCCGGGCATCGCGTGGTGCTGGCGGTCAGGGTTCGTGATAGCCGGCCCAGGAGCCGCGGACGTGGCCGATGTGGCGTCGCATCAGCTCCGCCACCCCCGGCGCATCGCCGGCCACCACCAGATCGACGATCTGCTCGTGCTCGGCGGCCGAACGCCCCAGCTCGCCGCGCTCGGCGAGCCCTTGCAGGCCGTAGAGCCGGCTGCGGGCCCGCAGGTTCCCCACCACGTCGATGAGATGCCGGTTGCCGGCGAAGGCGAGCAACGAGAGATGGAAACGCCGGTCGACCTCGACATAGCCGATGAGGTCGCCGGTTTCGGCGAGCCGCTCCACCTCCTTCGCCAGGGGACGCAGCTCCTCGACCGCTGCCCGGGTGGGCTCGTTGATGGCCCGGGCGACCTCGGCCACGGTGGGCACCTCGATCAGCGCGCGCAGCGAGGTGATCTCGTCCAGGTCCCGGTCACTCAGCTCCCTGACCCGGAAGCCCTTGTTCCGGACGATCGTGATCAGTTCCTCGTTGGCGAGGTCGAGCATCGCTTCGCGCACCGGCGTGGCGGAGACACCGAACTGCTCAGCGAGCGTCGGCGCGGAGTACAGCACGCCGGGTCGCATCTGTCCCGTGATGACCGCGCCCCGCAGGGCATGGGCGATCTCCTGTCGAAGGTTGGGCCGGCCCCCGAACTGCGGCAGAGAGAGCGTGTCCGGGGCCAGGCGCCCGGTCGTCACGGGGTCACTCCCTGTCTCCTTCATCGCAGCGTAAATCCGAGTCCGACGGGATCGTCGGCCTCGAGAACGAAATGGTGTTCACCAATTCGGTAGGCCATCCCTCGCACCTCCGAAACATAGGCCGGGCGGCCTTCTGCTTCCAGCTCCTGCACGACCCGGCCGAGGAACCGTGTTCCGACCACCGAGTCGTGCGTCAGCACCTGATCAGGGGCGAGTTGCCCCGACGATGCTAGCAGCGCGACCCGCGCGGACGTGCCTGACCCGCACGGTGACCGGTCGACCTCACCGTCGGCGAAGACGGTGATGTTGCGCTGGTGTGGGCCGCCGGACCGTCGGCCGAGATCCTCGAAAAGGATCGTGCCGTAGATACCGTCAAGCCGCGGTTCGCTCGGATGCCGGGCCCATTCGGTCTCGTTGAGTTTCCATTTGATTTCGCGGCCGAGTGCCAGCAGATCACCGTAATGGGCCGGGTTGACCGACAGGCCGAGGGCCGAGGCGTCGACGGAGGCGTAGATCGCGCCCCCGTAACTGATGTCCGCGCGCACCGGGCCCCGGCTGGTGTTCACGGTGATGCCTTGGCCCAGTACGTATGCCGGCACGTTACGGAAGCTGACCTCGCGGACCTCGCCGGCCGCGCAGGAGACCGTGGCCGTGACGCGACCCGACGGTACGTCGATCACCACGTCGGTCTCCCCGTCGGGGGCGGCGGTCACGAGCCCGCTCCGGACGGCCCACACACCCAGCGCGATGGTGCCGTGTCCGCACGCCGTCGAGTAGCCGTCCTTGTGCCAGAACAGCACCCCGAAGTGTGCGCCCGCGTCGTCAGGTGGCACGACGAAGCAGCCGTACATGTCGGCGTGGCCACGCGGTTCGTTGACCAGGAGGCGGCGCACCGCGTCGACCTGTTCGTCGCGCTGGGCGTGTTCGCGCCGTTCCAGCACGGTGGTGCCGGGAATCTCCGGGACGCCTTCGGTGACGATGCGGAACGGTTCTCCCGCCGTGTGGTAGTCGGTGGCACGAATGTCCCGCATCGCCTCAGGCCCCCAGGTACGCCTCGACCACGCGGGAGTCGCGCGCGAGCTCGCGGGCCGCTCCCTGCAGGGTGATCACACCGTTCTCCACCACGTACGCTCGGTGAGCGATCTTGAGCGCGGCACGGGCGTTCTGCTCGACGAGCAGCACCGAGGTGCCGTCGGCGTTGATCCGGCGGATCAGATCCATGATCTGGGCTACCACGAGTGGCGCGAGCCCCATCGAGGGCTCGTCCAGCATCAGCAGTTTCGGCCCGGCGACGAGCGCGCGACCGACGGCGAGCATCTGCTGCTCGCCGCCGGACAGGTTCCCGCCCTGCTGGTTGCGCCGCTCGGCGAGCCGGGGTAGCAGGGAGTAGACCTCGTCGATCCGGCGGTTGACCGCGGCCTTGTCGTTCACCTGGTAGCCGCCGAGTTGGAGGTTCTCGTGAACGGTCAGCCGGGAGAAGATGCGGCGCCCCTCCGGCACGTGCACCACCCCGGCGCCCACGATCTCCCAGGGTTTGGCCTTGGTGATGTCCGTGCCGAACGCGCGCACGGTGCCGCCGGTGGACCGCACCACGCCGGAAACCGTGGCGAGGGTGCTGGTCTTTCCCGCGCCGTTGTTGCCGAGCAGAGTGATGATCTCGCCCTCGCCGACGGTCAGGGTCAGGCCCCGGAGGGCGTGGACGCGGCCGTAGTGGACGTCGAGAGCGTTGATTTCGAGTGCATAGCGGCCGGCGGCGTCACTCATGGCTCATCATCTCCTCGCTCGTGGCCTCCTCCTCGTCGTCCTTGCCGAGGTACGCCTCGATCACGTCCGGGTTGCGGCGTACCTCGTCGGGAGTGCCGTCGGCGATCTCCCGGCCGAAGTTCAGTACGACGACCCGGCGCGACACCTGCATGACGAGATCCATGTCGTGCTCGATGAGCACGATGGCGATGCCCAGCACACTGATGCGGTGCAGCAGATCGAGCAGCTCGCTCTTCTCGCCGTAGTTGAGGCCTGCGGCGGGCTCGTCGAGCAGGAGCACCTTGGGCCCGCGGGCGAGGGCGCGGGCGATCTCGACGCGCCGCTGCTCGCCGTACGGAAGGTTCCGCGCCAGGCCACCACGGTCACCGCGCAGGCCCACGAAGTCGAGCCAGCGGTTCGCCTCGTCGGTCGCCTCCCGTTCGGAGCGCCGGAACCGCGGCGTGTGCAGTAGCGCGTCGAGGGCGTTCTGCCGCAGCCGGAGGTGCATCCCGGCGCGGACGTTGTCGAGCACCGTCAGCTCACCGAAGAGGCGCAGGTTCTGGAAGGTGCGCGACATCCCCCGGGCCGCGATCGCGGACGGCCGCAGGCCGGTGATGTCCGCGCCGTGCAGGGTGATCGAGCCGCCGGTGGGCTTGTAGAAGCCCGTGATGCAGTTGAACGCGCTGGTCTTGCCGGCGCCGTTGGGTCCGACGAGCGAGAGGACGTCGCCTTCGTCGACCTGGAAGGTCAGCCCGTCGACGGCCTTCACGCCGCCGAAGTCCAGGTGCAGATCCTGCACCCGCAGCAGCGGTGCGGGTTCTCGCGTACTCACGGCACTACCTCCTTGGCCTTGCGCATGTCCTGCTCCGTGGCCTTGCGCAGGTCACGCCGGGACTGCCGTTCCACGGCCCGCGCCGGCCACAGTCCCTGCCGACGGAAGATCATCACGACGATGAGCAGGAGCCCGAATACGAAGTACCGGTAGTCGGCGGCCTGCCGGAGAAGCTCGGGCAGCACGCTGATGAAGATGGCGCCCAGCACGACGCCGGGCGTCGAGCCCATGCCACCGAGCACGACGGCCATCAGGATGAGGGCCGACCACAGGAAGGTGAAGCTCGGTGGGGAGATGGCGGACAGCTGGGCGCCGAAGAGGATGCCGGCGAGGCCGCCCCAGATGGCGCCGCCGATGTAGGCGGCGAGCTTGACCCGGTACGTGTTGATGCCCATCGCCTCGGCGGCGTCCTCGTCCTCGCGGATGAACCGCCAGGCGCGTCCGAGCCGGCTGCGTCCGAGCCGGGCCGCGCCGAGGACGGCCAGGGCGACGACGACCACACAGGTGTAATAGAGGCCGACCGGGCCGGTCAGGTCGAGCCCGAGCAGCGTGATGCCGGGGATTCCGTAGATGCCGGACGGCCCACCGGTGATGGTGAGGTTGTTCGCCGTGATCCGGATGATCTCCCCGAAGCCGAGCGTCACGATCGCCAGGTAGTCGCTGCGCAGCCGCAGGGTGGGCCCGCCGATCACGATGCCCGCGACCACCGCCGCGACGATGACGACCGGCACCGTGGCCAGCAGCGGCCAGCCGTACCTGGTGGCGAGGATTCCGCTGACGTAGGCGCCGATGGCGAAGAACGCGGCGTACCCGAGGTCGAGCAGGCCGCAGTAGCCGACGACGATGTTGAGGCCGACCGCCAGCATCACGAAGAGCAGCGCGGAGGTCATGACCGACAGGGCGTAGTTGGTCGCGGTGACGAACGGCGCCAACAACGCGAAGGCCAGTCCGATCAGGCCGAGGTAGCGGTTCTGCTGGATTCGCTCGACGAGCGCACGGGCGCGGGCGGGCGAGGTTGCGAAATTGGTGGTCATTAGACACGCTCCGTAACGCGCTCGCCGAGGATGCCAGTCGGGCGAAGCGTGAGGAGGACGATGAGGAAGCTGAAGGCGAAGACGTCGCGCCACTGCCCGCCGATCCAGGCGGTGCCGATCGACTCGAGCAGGCCGAGCGTCAGGCCGCCGAGCATCGCGCCCTTGATGTTGCCGATGCCGCCGATGACGGCCGCGGTGAACGCCTTGAGCCCGATGATGAACCCCATCAGGAAGTCGATCTTCCCGTAGTAGCCGCCGGCCATCACGCCGGCGGCGCCGGCGAGGGCGGACCCGATGAAGAAGGTGCGCGCGATGACGGCGTCGACGTTGATGCCCATGTACAGGGCCGCCGTCGGGTCCTGGGAGATGGCGCGCATGGCCCGCCCGGTCCCGGTCCCCATGACGAGCCACTGGAGGCCGGCCATCAGCAGGACCGCGATCAGGATGAGACTGGCCTGCTGGATGGTGATGCGGGCGCCGAGCACGTTGATCGAGTCGCCCGCCAGCCGGACCGGGTAGACCTCCGGGTTGGGCCCGGCCACCAGGCGCATCCCGTACTCGAGCGCGAACGAGGCGCCCACCGCGGTGATCAGTACGGAGAGCCGGGGTGCGCTGCGCAGGGGACGGTAGGCGATCCGCTCGAGCAGCAGGCCGGCCGTTCCGGTCACCAGCATCGAGATGACCAGGACGATGAGCAGCGCCACGAAGCCGTGGCCGGTCACCAGCCCGCCGGCGACGCTCAGGACGCCGAAACCGACGAACGCACCGACCATGTACAGGTCGCCGTGGGCGAAGTTGAGGAGCCTGATGATGCCGTACACCATGGTGTAGCCCAGGGCGACCAGGGCGTAGAACGATCCGACGAAGAGACCGTTCCAGATGAGTTGGGTCATGGGAGCCCTTCGGGGGAACGCCCCGGCGGCGCGCTCCTGGGAGGGCGCCGCCGGGAGCAGACGATCTACTGCAGGGTGTCCTTGAGGACGATCTTGCCGTTCTCCACCACGAGGATCTGGAAGCCACCGCTGGAGAGCGTGTGGTCGGGCGTGAACTTCAGCGGCCCGGAGAACAGCTGGAAACCGTCGATCCCCTCGAGCGCCTTGATGACGGCGTCGCCGTCAGTCGAGCCGGCCTGCTTGACCGCCTCGGCGGCCACCCGGACGGCGTCGTAGGCCTGGGTGGAGTACGGACCGGGGTCGGCGCCGAACTTGCTCTTGTAGTCCGCGATCCAGTTCTCGGCGCCCTGGATCGTGTCCGGGGTCTGCGTCATGGTGGCGAAGACGCCTTCGGCGACCGTTGGGCCGGCGATGTCCACCAGCTTCTGGTCGACCGATCCGTCGGCGACCATGATCTTGCCGGTGTAGCCGGCCTGCCGCAGCTGGCGGATGATGAGGCCGCCCTCCTGGTAGTAGCCGGTCCAGTAGATGAAGTCCGGCTGGGTCTTCAGGATGGCGTTGACGTTGGCGCTGTAGTCGCTCTCACCCGCGGTGACCGACTCGCGTCCGGCGAGCGCCGGCGAGCCCGTCAGCAGCTTGGCGGTGGTGTCCGCGATGTCCTTGGAGTAGCTGGTGTTGTCGTCCATGAGGGCGACCTTGGTGGCACCCACCTTCTTCATGAACTTGAGCGCCGCATCGGACTGCTGCACGCCGGTGCCGTTGATCAGGAAGACGTTCTTCTTGTGCTGCTTGACCAGCTCGTTGGAGTTGGCGGCCGGGATGAGCATGGGCACGTCGGCCTTCTCGAAGATCGGCAGTGTCGGGAGCGTCGCACCCGAGCAGTAGCCGCCGACCGAGATCTTCACACCCTCGGTGACCAGCTTGTTGGCGCCCGCCGTGGCGCTCTTGGCGTCGCACGCCTCGTCCTCGACCTTGAGCTCGAGCTTGCGCCCGTTGACGCCACCCTTGCCGTTGATCTCGTCAACGGCGAGTTGCGCGCCGTTCTTCATGTACGGGCCGATGGCCGAGCTGCTCCCCGACAGCGGCGTTAGCATTCCGAGGACGATGGGCCCGTTGTCCGACTGCTCGCCCCCTCCCGAGGCGAGCCCGTTACCACAGGCGGAGAGCATCATGGCCGCCACCGCCGCGCCGCCCACGAGGGCGACTCGCGACAGCCGGCGGGTGAGGTATGCCGTCATTGTCCAACCCACTTCTCTCAAGGACCGACCCGCGGACGGCCCACGTAGCGATCGGTAACACTGCCGTGTGACGTAGCACTGCACTATGGCACAGAGCACATCACGGCTCCAGAGGTGCACGTTGCGGTGTTACCGAAGCTTGACTTGAGCTCCGTGAATTGCTATGTGATATTGCACTGACGGCAACGAAAGGGCTCTCCGACATGACTGCTTCCCCCGCTGCCCGTACCCGCCCCTGGCACGGCGTACTCGTCGCAGCCGCTCTGCCCTACCGCGACGACCTGTCCGTGGACTTCGACGCCTACGCCGACCACGTGCGGTGGCTGGCCGAGAACGGCGCCCACGGGGTGACCCCGAACGGATCCCTGGGCGAGTACCAGGTGCTGACCAACGAGGAGCGCGCGAAGGCCGTCGAGGTGGCGGTCCAGGCCGCACCCGAGGGCTTCGTCGTCATGCCTGGCGTGGGCGCCTACGGCGCCCTGGAGTCACGGCGCTGGGCCGAGCAGGCGGCCGAGGCCGGTGCGCAGGCCGTCATGGCACTGCCTCCGAACGCGTACCGCACGGACGAGCGCGCCGTCCTGGAGCACTACCGTGAGATCGCCAAGGCCGGCCTGCCCGTGACCGCGTACAACAACCCGATCGACACCAAAACCGACCTGACGCCCCGGATCCTCGCCACGCTGTACAACGAGGGCCTCATCGTGGGCGTCAAGGAGTTCACCGGCGACGTGCGTCGGGCCTACGAGATCTCGGAGCTCGCGCCCGGGCTGGACCTGATGATCGGCACCGACGACGTCGTCCTCGAGGTCGGCATCGCGGGCGCCAAGGGGTGGGTCGCCGGATACACGAACGCCTTTCCCCGCTCGACCGTGGCGCTGTACGAGGCCTCCGTGGCAGGGGACCTGGAGACCGCGCTGCCGCTGTACCGGCTGCTACACCCCCTGCTGCGCTGGGACTCGAAGACCGAGTTCGTCCAGGCGATCAAGTTCTCCATGGACATCGCCGGCCGTAAGGGCGGCGTCTGCCGGCCGCCGCGGCAGCCGCTGACCGCCGAGCAGGAGCGGTCGGTCCGCACCGCGACCGAGGCGGCCCTCGAAGCCGGACTGGCCTGAGACATGCGCGCACGCCGACTACTACACGCCGTCGACTCGCACACCGAGGGCATGCCGACCAGGGTCATCACGGGCGGCGTGGCGCCACTGCCCGGCGCCACGATGATGGAGCGCCGCCGCTGGTTCCTCGACAACAGCGACGACCTGCGCACCTTGCTGATGTACGAGCCACGCGGGCACTCCGCCATGTCCGGAGCGATCCTGCAGCCGCCGACGCGGCCCGACGCCGACTGGGGCGTGCTCTACATCGAGGTGTCCGGCTGCCTGCCGATGTGCGGACACGGCACCATCGGGGTCGCCACCGTGCTGGTGGAGACCGGCATGGTGGAGGTGACCGAGCCGGTCACGACGATCCGCCTGGACACGCCCGCCGGCCTCGTGGTCGCGGAGGTCGCCGTCTCCGACGGCGCGGCCAAGGCGGTCACGATTCGCAACGTGCCGTCCTACTCCCACCAGTTGGACGCGACGGTCGAGGTGCCCGGCTTCGGGACGGTCCGCTACGACCTCGCGTACGGCGGCAACTTCTACGCAATGGTCCACCTCGAAGACCTCGGCCTGCCGTTCGACCGGGGACACAAGCAGGCCCTGCTGGACGCCGGGCTGGCGATCATGGAAGCGATCAACGAGAAGGGCCGCCCGGTCCACGTCGACGACCCCGACATCAGCGGGTGTCACCACGTACAGCTCATCGCTCCCGGCTCGGACGCCCGGCATTCGCGCCACGCGATGGTCATCCACCCGGGCTGGTTCGACCGGAGCCCCTGCGGTACCGGCACGAGCGCCCGGATGGCACAGCTGCACGCGCGTGGCGAGCTGGCGTTGGACATCGACTTCGTCAACGAGTCCTTTATCGGGACCCGCTTCATCGGCCGGCTCATCCAGGAGACCCGGCTCGCCAGCGGCGCCGCCGCAGTGGTACCGACCATCACCGGGCGTGCCTGGCTGACCGGCACGGCACAGTACTTCCTCGACCCGGACGACCCGTTCCCGGCGGGTTTCCTGCTCTGACCTGACCTCATCCCCACCCGGCCCACGTACCGACGCTGAGGGAGCCTTCGTGATCAAGAGCTACTCACCGCACGCACCCGAAGACCTCGTTGTCGAGGCGCCCGTGACCAGTGCCGACGAGGTGGCGAAGGCGTTCGCCCGCGCTCGCGCGGCCCAGGCCCAATGGGGGCGCGGCCCCGCGGCCGCGCGGGCGCAGGCACTGTCCGACGCCGCCGACGCGGTGGCGGCGGCGTCCGACGAACTGACCCGACTGGCGGTTCGCGAGGTCGGCAAACCAGTCGGCGAAGCGCGCGGTGAGGTAGCACGGGCGGTGGCCATCCTTCGCTACTACGCACAGCAGGTGTACGACCCGGTGGGCGCGATGCACGAGCCGTCGAGCGCCGGCCTGCTCTTCACCCGGCGCCGACCGCTCGGCGTCGCCGGGCTCATCACCCCGTGGAACTTCCCCATCGCCATCCCGCTGTGGAAGGCCGCACCGGCATTGGCGTTCGGCAACGCCGTGGCGCTCAAGCCGTCGCCGGACGCGACGGCGACGGCGCTGCGGCTGGCCACCCTGCTGGACGAGGTCCTGCCCGAGGGGCTGTTCACGGTCCTTCCCGGTGACGGCGACACCGGCCGGGCGATCGTGGCCGAGGCCGACGTGGTGTCGTTCACCGGATCCACGGCGGTCGGTGGCGACGTGGTGCGCTCGGCCGCGGCCCGCGGGGTGCGGGTACAGGCGGAGATGGGCGGCCAGAACCCGGCGATCGTCCTGCCCGACGCCGACGTGGAGTCCACCGCCAGACAGATCGCCGCGGCCGCGATGGGGTTCGCCGGCCAGAAGTGCACGGCGACCAAGCGGGTGATCGTCGTCGGGGACGTCACGCCGTTGCGGGACGCGCTCGTCGCGGCGATCGAGGCGCTGGGGTTCGGCGACCCCGCGCAGGCGACGACCGCGGTGGGGCCGGTCATCAACGAAGCCGCCCGGGACAAGGTGTTGGCCGCCGCCGGCAGCGCGACCGCCGCCGGAGCCCGTCTCCTCACCGGCGGCGTGGCGACCGACGACCCCGGCTGGTTCGTGCGTCCGACCCTGCTCGAGGATGTCCCCGCCGACCACCCGCTCTCGTGCGACGAGGTGTTCGGGCCGATCGCCACGCTGCACGCGGTGCCTACGCTCGAGGAAGCGGTGGCGGTGGCCAACAATGTTCCACAGGGACTCGCCGCCGGCGTGTATACGCGCGATCTCAACGCCGCGCTCGCCATGGCGGACGCGTTGGAGGCCGGCCTGGTGAAGGTCAACGCACCGACCACCGGGGTCGACTTCTACCTGCCGTTCGGCGGCGAGAAGGCATCCAGTGTGGGCGGCCGTGAGCAGGGCAAGGCCGCGCAGGACTTCTTCACCTCGCTGCACACTGTGACGCTGGCCCCCGGCGAAGGAGCCTGATGCCCGGCGACGACGGCCTGGTCCTCACGGCCGAGGAACAGTCGATGCTGGCCGGAGAGCAGGGCCCGGCCACCGCGATGTGCATGCGGCTGATCGTCGGGGTCGCGCGCGCGAACGGGGCCGAACGGCTGGTGCCGATCGAGTCAGCGCACGCCGACGGCTGCCTGTACCACGGCGTGGCGGGGCTGGAGTTCACCGAGCGGCTGGTCTCCCTCGGCGGCCGGGTGCGGGTGCGTACGACGCTCAACGTCGGCTCGCTCGACCTGCTGCATCCCGGACTGGTACGCGCCGACGTCGAGGTGGCCGAGAACGGCCGGCGCCTGATGGACGCGCACGTGGCCCTCGGCTGCGAGCCGACCTGGTCGTGCGCGCCGTACCAGTCCGGCCACCGACCGACCGAAGGCAGCCACGTAGCGTGGGCGGAGTCGAACGCCATCGCCTTCGTCAACTCGGTACTCGGGGCGCGCACCGACCGGTACGGCGACTTCATCGACATCGCCGCCGGCGTTGCCGGCCGGGTCCCCTACTCGGGCCTGCACCTGAAGCGAAACCGTGCCGCCGCGCTGGTGCTCGACTTCTCAGCGGTCCCCGCCGCGCTGCTCGACGACGACGTCGCCTGGCCCGCGATCGGGGCGCTGCTCGGCGAGCTCGCCGGAACCCGGGTCGCGGCGCTCACCGGTCTGCCGGGCGACCTGAACGACGGCGGGGTCACCGAGGACCGGCTCAAGGCGCTCGGCGCGACCGCCGCATCCGCCGGCGGCGTCGCGCTGTTCCACGTGGTGGGGGTGACGCCGGAGGCGCCGACGCTGGACGCGGTGCGCGGGCCTGAGGCCACCACGGTGCCGGTGACGACACACGACCTCAGGCGAGCGCGGGAGCGGTTGAGTACCGCCGCTACAGAGTCAATCGACGCCATCAGCCTCGGCACCCCGCACTTCTCGCTCTCCGAGTTCGCGGCGCTGGCGCTCGAGCTGCGGGGCGGCCCGCCGTTCAGCTCGTCGGTTGACGTGTTCGTGTCGACCAGCCGGGCCGTGCTGGCCGAGGCGGAGGAACGCGGGTACGCCGACGCGGTGCGCGATGCGGGTGGCCGCATCCTCACCGACACCTGCACGTACGTGACGCCCGTGCTGCGGGACGGGATCCGCACCGTGATGACGAACTCGGGCAAGTGGGCCTGGTACGCGCCGGCCAATCTCGGAATCGACACGGTGCTGGGAAGCCTGGCCGAGTGTGTCGCCTCGGCGAGGGCCGGGAGGGTGGTACGCGATGAGCGGCTGTGGGGCTGACCCGGTGACGCTGTCCGGCCGCTCCCTCCATCCGGGGCAGGCGAACGGCGCCGTACTCGCGCTCGACGAGCCGCTCTCGTTCTGGGGCGGGGTCGACCCGTCCGGAATGATCGTCGACGCCCACCATCCGCAACGCGGCTGCACGGTCGCCGGGCAGGTCCTCGCGATGCAGGCCGGGCGCGGCTCCAGCTCCTCCACCGCCGTGCTCGCCGAGCTCATCCGGTCGGGCCACGCGCCGGCGGCCCTCCTCCTGGCCGAGTGCGACGCGATCCTGGTGATCGGGGCCCTTGTCGCCGCCGAGATCTACGGCACCACCCTGCCCATCGTGCAGCTCGCCCACGCCGATCTGGCACGACTGCACACCGGCACCCGAGCCGCCGTCCTTGCCCACACCGCGCCCCTCGCGGCGACCGTCATTGCGAGAAGCCGATGATCGCGACACTGCCGTACCTCGACGAAGCCGACATCTTCGGCCTGGTGCCGTTCGCCGATGCCGTCACCGCACTGGCGAAGGCCCTGTCCGGCGGGCTCGACCCGCAGGCGTCCCTGCAGCGCTCCATTCACGACGTGGAGCACGGACAGCTGCTGCTGATGCCCGCCGAGACCGCGGCCGTCGTGGGCGTGAAGCTGAGCACGGTGGCTCCGGGCAACTCCGACCGTGGACTCCCCCGCGTCCAGGCGCTGTACGTGCTCTACGACCGGGTCACGCTGGCCCCGGTGGCGCTGCTGGACGGCACGGCCCTGACGACGTTGCGAACTCCTGCTGTCTCCGCGGTCGCGGTGGACCACCTCGCCGCGCCCGAGGCGCGGCACCTGGTCGTGTTCGGCTCCGGCCCGCAAGCGTGGGGGCATGTGGAGGCGCTGCGAGCCGTTCGGCCCCTCGGCGCCGTCACGGTGGTCGGCCGGGACCCCGACCGCGCGGCGGCCCTGGTGGCCAGGGTCCGGGACGGCGGTCTGGACGCGCGCGTGGGTAGCCATGAGGACGTCGCGGATGCGGACGTGGTGGTGTGCGCCACCACAGCCCGCCAGCCGCTTTTCGACGGCCGCCGGTTGCGCCCGGGGACCTGTGTCGTCGCGGTGGGCTCCCACGAGCCGGACGTCCGTGAACTCGACGAGGCGACGATCGGCGCTGCCGAACGGGTGGTGGTCGAGTCCCACGGCGTCGCCCTGCGCGAAGCCGGTGACATCATCCAGGCCGTACGCGCCGGCGTCGTCCGCCAGGACGGCCTCATCGAGCTTCGCGACGCGGTGCACCTGGCGCCCACCACCGGTTCATCGGTCTTCAAGAGCGTCGGCATGGGCTGGCAGGACCTCGTGGTGGCCGATCTGGCCTACCAGCGCTGGACGGAGAAAAGGCATGCCTGACGTGGTCGTCGTCGGAGCGGGCATCGTGGGGGCCGCCTGCGCCTACTATGCCGCGCGTGAGGGGCTAACGGTGACCGTCCTCGAGCGGGGAACGGTGGCTGGCGGCACCACCAGCCGCGGTGAGGGCAACATCCTCGTCTCCGACAAGGAACCCGGCCCCGAACTGAACCTGGCTCTGGCATCCCGTACGCGCTGGCTGGAGCTGGCCGCCGAGTTCGGCCCCGACCCGTTCGAACTCGAAGAGAAGGGTGGCCTGGTGGTGGCCACCTCGGATCCGGGTGCCGCAGCCCTGACCCGGTTCGCCGAGGGGCAGCGGGCCGCCGGCGTGGAGACGGTCGCGGTGAGCGCGGACCAGCTCCACGACCACGAGCCGAACCTCGCCCCGGACCTGCCCGGAGGAGTCCTCTACCCCCAGGACATGCAGGTACAGCCGGTACTGGCGGCGGTGTCACTCCTCGCGGCGGCCCGGTCCCTCGGCGCCACGGTGGTCCGCGGCGAGGAGGTCGTGGCGGCCGAACGGGGTCCGGACGGACGGGTCACGGCGGTCCGGACGCGCACCGGCAGCTACCCCACCAACGCGATCGTCAACGCCGCCGGAACCTGGGGTGGTCAGGTCGGCGAGCGGCTCGGCGCGCCGATCCCGGTCCTCCCCCGCCGCGGGTTCATCCTGGTGACCGAGCCGCTGCCCCGGGTGGTCCGGCACAAGGTGTACTCCGCTGACTACGTCGAGAACGTCGCGTCCGACGACGCCGGGCTGGAGACGTCCACCGTCGTCGAAGGCACCCAGGGCGGAACGGTTCTCATCGGCGCGAGCCGGGAGCGGGTGGGGTTCGACGACACCATGTCCGTGGCGGTGCTGCGGCGGCTGGCCTCGCTGGCGGTGCGCCTCTTCCCCTTCCTCGCCGACGTAAGGCTGATGCGGACCTACCGCGGGTTTCGCCCCTACTGTCCAGACCACCTGCCGGTCATCGGTCCAGACCCCCGGATTCCCGGGGTGTTCCACGCCTGCGGGCACGAGGGTGCCGGCATCGGTCTGGCCCCGGCAACCGGCAGGCTGATCAGCCAGATGCTGGCCAACGGCCAGCCGGACATCGACCCCTCGGCGTTCGCGCCGTCGAGGTTCGCACAGGTGACCGCATGACGAGCCAGCCACACTTCTCCTTCGACGGCAGCCAGATCCCCTTCCGGCCGGGGCAGAGCGTGGGTGCCGCGTTGACCGCGGCCGGCGTGCGGTCGTGGCGCAGCACCCGACGCGGCGGCCGGCCGCGGGGGTTGTTCTGCGGTATCGGCGTGTGCTTCGACTGTCTCGTCGTCGTCGACGGGCGCCCGAACGAACGCGCCTGCCTCCGGCTCGCCGAGCCGGGCATGGAGGTCAGCACGCAGGAAGGAACCGGTCACGGTGACCTCGAAGTCTGAGCGGATCTTCGACGTGCTGGTCGTCGGTGCCGGGCCGGCCGGGCTGGCCGCCGCGACCAGCGCCGCCCGCGCCGGCGCGCGCACCGCCATCGTAGACGCCGGCGTGGTGCCCGGCGGCCAGTACTGGCGCCACCCGGCACCCAACGAGCGTGGGGTGTCCGCCGCCGAGGTGGCCCACCTTCACCATGACCTGGCGACATATCGCCGTCTTGTGGCCGGGCTCGCGGCCGCTGCCCAGTTCTCCCAACACCACGTGTGGACGGTCACCCGCGACCGGGACGGCTTCGTCGTGCACGTGGTCGACCGGACCGGTGGGGGCGAACGAGCCGCCGAACTCCGCAGCCGTCGGCTCATCCTGGCCCCGGGGGCGTACGACCGTCAGATCCCGTTCCCCGGGTGGGATCTTCCGGGCGTGATGACGGCGGGGGGTGTGCAGGCTCTGCTCAAGGGTCACGGCGTCGTCGCCGGACAGCGGGTGCTGGTGGCCGGAACCGGCCCCTTCCTGCTTCCGGTCGCGGCCGGGCTGGCCGAGTCGGGAGCGAGCGTCGTGGGCGTTCACGAGGCCGGCTCCCCGTTGGCGTGGCTGAGGGAGCTCGGCGCCGTGATCCGTAATGTGGGCAAGCTCGGCGAGGGCGCCAGCTACGCCCGGGTGCTGGCGCGGCGCCGGATTCCGGTCCATACCCGGTCCGTCGTGGTCTCCGCTGACGGCACGGACGCTGTGGAACGGGTCACCATTATGCGATTGGACCACAGGGGCCGGGTGGTGCCCGGGAGTGAGCGCACGATGGCGGTGGATGTGCTGGCTGTGGGGTGGGGCTTCACCCCGCAACTGGAGCTGCCGCTGGCGCTCGGCTGCGCGACGCGCGTGGATGTCGACGGGTCGCTGGTGTGCGAGGTCGACGACGAGCAGCGCTCATCGGTCGAGGGTGTCTTTGTCGCCGGCGAAGCCTGCGGCGTGGGCGGTGCCGCGCTTGCGACGGTGGAAGGCGAGATCGCCGGTACCGTCGCGGCGGGCGCCGCGTCGGTCGCACCTCGGCTGCGCCGCTCGCGGGCGGCGCTCCGCCGCTTCGCGCAGGCGATGCACCGGTCCCACCCGGTGCCCGCAGGATGGGTGGACCGGCTGTCCGACGACACGACCGTCTGCCGCTGCGAGGAGGTTCCTTTCGGGGCACTGCGGTCCATGCAGCAGGACCTCGACGCGCACGACGGCCGGTCGGCGAAGATGCTCACCCGAGCCGGCATGGGTTACTGCCAGGCACGCACCTGCGGCTACGCCGTCGGCTGCATCCTCGGTCAAGAGGCCTCCCGCACCTCCGGCTTCGCCGAACGCCCCGTCTCGTCTCCCCTCACCCTCGGCGCGTTGGCAACGTCCTCTCCGGCGGAGCACGACTCACCCGCCAGCTGAGTGAGGAGGATGGGAGGCTGGGCACACGACCCGACGCAGGGCGACCCCGCTGCCGAAGCGCACCGACCACCGCCAGTCCTCCCGCCACCGCGCCCGGGCGCCCAAGGGGCGACCGCGGTCGCCCCTTGGGCGTTGATCGTCAGCTCCTACCGGCGCTCGTCACCATGGGTGTCCTGGTGTGCCGTGCGGACCCGGCCGTTCGAGGTGCGGCCCACCTACCTACGAGGTGCCTCTTTCTGCCTTCTGCTTCTCCACCTCGACAGCCACGTCTTCGAGCAGTCGCCTCGCGTCGTAGACGACACCGTCCTTGATCGTCCACCTGATGCCACCGACCCGCTCGATCTGGCCGGTCTGGGGGTTGAGGCGCTGATGGCCGGTCCCGTACAGCGCCTTGAAACCGCCTCCCCGCCGCCCCCAGGGATCCACGGTGAGGTCCGCCGTGGGGTCTTCTGGGGCGATGACGAGGTCCGCGAGTTTCCCGGGTTCGACCGTCCCGATCGGCGGGTTGTCGATACCCATCGGCTCGTAGAGCGTTTTGGCGCCGTTCAATGTCGCCGCCGTGATGACCTCGAGCGGGGTGAGACCAGCCTCTCGCAGCATCTCCAGCTCCATGATGTAGGCGAAGCCGTAGGTCTGGTAGATGAAGCCGGAGTCTGAGCCGGTGGTGATCCGCCCGCCCATGTCGTGGTAGTCCTTCATGAGCTTGAACCAGACCTGGTAGAAGTCCTTCCAGGCCGTTTCGACCTCGGTGCCCCAGTCCCAGTAGTACGAGCCGTGGGCGGCGGTGCTGGGCTGGAAGAAGTCCCACAGCGACGGCAACGTGTACTTGTCGTGCCACTCCGCGCCGCGCATCCTCGTCACGTCCCGGCTCGCGACGTAGATGTTGAACGTGGGGTCGAACACGGTTCCCAGTTCGAGGTGCTCCCGCAGGTACCTGTGCCACTCCTGGCCGCGGACGGGGTAGATCTTGTTCACCCAGTCGGCCACCTGGCTGAAGCGCACCTGTTCGTTGCGGTAGTCGTAGTCGGACGGGAACAGCTTTACGCCCGGGCGCACGAGCGACTCGAAGTGGCCGTAGAAGTGGGTGACCGTGCCCAGCCCGAGCCGGGCGGCGTCGATGGCGTTCATCTGCTCCACACCGGTCTGATCGAGGTGCGCGACCGTACCCATCTGGAGTCTCTTCGCTTCGGGGAGGAGTGCAGCCATGATGTCGGGGCGCATGTGCGCTCCCGATCTGATCTTGATCCCGTCCACGCCGTGGTCCTTCGCCCAGCGCACCCACTCCCGCGCGCTCTGCGCGCTGTTGACCGGGCCCTTGCCCCAAGCGTTTCCCGGGTGTTGGTAGTTGAAGATGCGCGGGGCGACGATTTCGTTGCGTTCGCTGCGCTCTTTGTCTCTGACGGAGATGTCGTTCGACGCCAGGGCCACACCGCGTACGGTCGTGACACCGTGCGCGAGCCACAGCTTGTAGGCGTACGTCTCCGGGTTCTTTGGCGGTCCGCCTGCATGCACGTGGAGGTCGACGAATCCCGGCATCACAAACATGCCGGTCGCGTCGACCACGTGGTCGGCGTCGAACGGTGGCCTGTCCTTCTGCAGGTCACGCTCGCTGACCTGCTTGATCTGGGTGATCCGCTGGTTCACCACGACGATGTCAACCGGGCCGCGTGGCGGGGCTCCGGTGCCGTCGATCAGGGTCCCGCCGCGGATCACCAGCTTGTGAAACGGGCCCGTGCCCTCCTCGGGTGCCCGGTCGGCCGATGCCTGACTGGCCGGTGCACCCGCGTCTTCCGCTCGGGCGGCACCTGGCGTGAGGGCCACGTACGTGCCCACCATGGCGCCAGTGCCAGCTTCCAGAAATCGCCGACGTGTGAAGCCGTGTCCCATCGACTTCCCCCTTCTGATTTCCGTTTGCGTGCTCGTCGTGTGTGGACATCGGCCCGCCACCACGCTGCGTCAGATAGCCGTCGAGCCGGTCTCCGCACGATCCTCGATCCGGTCGATCATCGATGAAAGTGCAACGTAACATGGTATTGATTTACAGCGCTAGACGTCGATGCCGACACCTGGCATCGCCCCAGGACCGCCCTCAGCCCACCGCCGACGGGCGAACGTGCCGAGGCGAACTCGACCGAAGCCGGCGGGTTCGCCGGGTCTCGGCATCGTCGACCGCGCCGCGGTCGAGGCCGCGCCGGCGGGAAAGTTCACCATCGGTGCCGAACGAGCACGTCGTTCAACAACTGCTGGAAGGCGCTCGCCTCCATTCGAGACAGCCATCCGAAGCCCCGGTAGAACCGGCGGCGGATACTCCGTGATAGACGGAGGTCGAAGCCGGCCCTGACGGGTGAGGCGAGCGGAGGGCAGCGATGCGGACAGCCAGGGCAACGCTGGGGGCAGCACTTGCCACCCTGACCATGGTGGCCGGCGTGGGCGTCGCCTCTCCGGCTGCGCACTCCGCGCCGCCCGTCACGCCCGCCGAGCTGGAAAACGCGAAGGCGTGCGAGATCACCAGGCCGCCGGAGGGCTGGCCCGACGGGACCAGCGCGGGGTTCGACACGAACCTGCACCATGGGCTCGACAGCGACTGGAAGCTGCATGTGCGTCCGGTCGACACCGTGCGCGCGATCATGCTGTTCGTGGACTTCCCGAACGCCCGCGCCGAGGACAACCAGGCGCCGTACGCGGACCCCGGCACTTACTACGACTTCCTCGCGCCGTCGGTTGAGTGGTTCCGCCGCTCCTCCTACGGACGGCTCAACCTTGAGATCACGACGGTGCCGCAATGGTTCCGCATGCCGCTGCCAGACACCGAGTACGGGCTCTCGCGCAACACGTTCACCGTGGAGAACCAGCTCGAGTACGTGCGCGACGTGGTCAAGGTGACCGACCCGGACGTCGACTTCTCAGGCTACCGGCTGCTGTACATCGTGCCGTCACGCAACGCCAGCCACATCGCCTTCTCCCCCGAGTTCAACGACTACACGCGCTCGATCGTGGCCGACGGGACCGTGCTCAAGAACGGCGACACGTTCGGTCAGGACATGTGGGGCTGGGGCTTCAAGATCCTCAACCACGAGACAGGCCACGCGTTCTCGCTGCCGGAGTCCTACAACGCCACCGGCATCGGCGGCACGCACCGGTTCGTCGGCGGCTGGGACATGATGGGCAACATCTCCGGCCGCGCGCCCGAGCTGATGGGCTGGAACAAGTGGAAGCTCGACTGGCTGCAGCGCCCGCAGATCGGCTGCGTGACGCAGAGCGGAGTCACCGAGCACACGCTCACTCCGATCGAGCAGGGCGGACCGCCGGGGACCGCGAAGAAGCTCGTCGTGGTGCGTACCGGCCCCTACACCGCCTGGGCCGCGGAGCTGCGGCGTGCAGTGGGCAACGACGCGGGCACGATCTGCGACCCCGGAGTGCTCGTGTACAAGGTCGACACATCGATCCCGAACGGCGACGGATCAATCCAGGTGCACGACGCCAAGCCCGGGTCCGGCCGTCAGGGGCCGTGCACCGAGCCCGACATCGGGACGCTCGGCATCGGGGCGGATGAGGTGCCGCTGTTCCACGACCCCGCTACCAACGTCACGATCGAGGTCATTTCGGAGGACGAGTCGAACGCGGTGGTGCGCGTCACGAAGGGAGACGCGCCATAAGAGCCGCACCGGTGCTCACCAACTCGGAGGCGTAGCTCGGTGGGCCGTCGACCGGGCCCGCGTGGCCAGGCTCCCAGCTCCGTGGGCCCGCCGGCAACAGGATCGGCGCGGGCAGTTGGGCGCGCGCCGGCCAGAGCCGCTAGGTGCGGTCCGGCGGGTGGCGGTGCCGGCGTAGGCGGCCGGGAGCGGGGAGCGCCAGGGGGCCTCCCGGTCGGGGTGCCGGGCCCGGCCCCTGGGTCCGGGCCCGGCGTTGCCGGATCAGCTCGTGCCCAGGTCCTTGAGCGCCTTGTCCGCGCCCCGGTGCAGCGGCACCGGGTCGGTCTTGCGGGCGTTCTGCAGGTCGATCGCCTTGGCGGCCGGGTTGGCCTGGGCGAGAGCGTCCTTCTTCTCGAAGACCGTCTTCGTGATCGCGCATGCCACGTTGGCGTCCAGGTTGTCCCGGACTAGCAGCACGTTCGGCACCACGATGGTCGGGGTGTCCGCCGCGGTCTTGTACACGTCCTTGCCGATGGTGCCGGCCTGGTACGCCGGGTTCACCTCGGCCATCTTCGGCTGCAGCGGGCTGATGTCGATGAACTTGACCTTGTCCCCGGCCGTGGTGAAGAGGTCGGTGACGCCGCCGGTGGGTACCCCGCCGGACCAGAAGAAGCCGTCGATGCTGCCGTCCTTCATGCCGTCGACGGTCTTGGTCAGGTCGAGCCGCTGCGCCTGGATGTCCTTGGCCGGGTCGAGGCCGGCGGCGGTGAGCAGCCGGTTGGCGATGACCTCGGTGCCGGACTTGGGCGAGCCGGTGGAGATCTTCTTGCCCTTCATGTCGGCGACCGAGGTGATCCCCGCGTCGGCCCGGACGACCACCTGCGTGTAGTTGTCGTAGATCCGGGCCAGCGCCTTGACCGGCTGCGGCGAGTTGAAGCTGCCCTTGCCCTGCACCGCGTTGACCGCGGTGTCGAAGAGCGAGAAGGCGACGTCATACTGGCCGGCCACGAGCTGTTCGACGTTCTGCACCGAGGCGCCGGTCTCGGCGGCGGTCCCGGTGAGCTTGCCGCCGGTCGTCGCGGAGAGCTGGCCGGCCAGCGCGTTGCCGACCACGTAGTACACACCGGTGGCGTTGCCGGTGGCGATGCCGATCCGGGTGTCCTTGGTGACCTGGCAGGTGACCTCGCTGGCGGTGTCGTCCTTTGCCGCTCCGTCCTGCCGGCCCCCGCACCCGGCGGCTCCGGCCGCGACGAGGGCCAGCACTCCGACGCCTGCGGCAACCCGTACGTCGATCCGTCTCACTCTCTGTCCTCCCCATGGTCCAGCTGCTTCGGCACCGACGGGACGCCGGCACGGCCGGCGGATCCACGTCGGACGAGCACCCCCGCCACGGTCAGCGCGGCCAGGACGGCGCCAACGGTGACGGGGACGGGTTCGAGCCAGAGCAGCACCAGCCCGGCGACCGCGCCGAGGATCCGCTCCGGCACGCCGGCCGGGCCGACGCCGGGCAGCCAGCCGCCCGCCGCGACCGCCAGCATGGTGACGCTGAGCACGCAGATCAGGCCGGCCACCGCGATCCGTTCCACCCCGCCGATGCCGAGCAGCCCGAGACCGGTCGGCGTGATGACGAAGGCGATCGGGATGAGGTACGCGGGCAGCGCGTACCGCAGGGTCTGCCACATGGTCGGGACCAGCCGGCCGCCGGTCACCGCGGCGGCGGCCACCGCGGCGAGGGCGGTCGGTGGGGAGACCTCGGACAGCACCGCGAAGTAGAAGACGAACATCGCCGCGGCGGGGGCGGCGACGCCGAGGTTGAGCAGCGCCGGGCCAATGATCACCCAACCGATCACGAACGACGCGGTGACCGGGACGGCCAGGCCGAGCAGGCTGAGCGCGACGGCGGCGAGCAGGGCGGTGAGCACCAGCACCACGGCCGGGTCGGAGCTGACCGCCTGGGCCCCGCCGATCAGCAGCGCGGCGGCCTGCGGGCCGAGGCCGGTCTTCGTGGTGGTGGCGGTGATGATGCCGGCCGCGGCGCAGACCGCGCTCACCGCGAGCACCCCGCGTACGCCGCCGCGGAGCGCCTCGACGAGGCGGGCCGGGGTGAGCCGGTGGCGCCGGTCCAGGAAGGACAGTGCGGCGGCCAGGATGGTGGCGATCACCACGGCGCGGGTGGCCGAGGCGCCCGCCGCGAGCACCACGATGATCACGATGAGTGAGAGGAAGTGGTAGCCGAAGCGGGCCAGCAGGCGCCAGGCGGAACCGCTGTCGATCACCACCGGGCGGACGCCGGAGCGCCGGGCGTCGATCTCGACGGAGAGCAGGATACCCAGGTAGTAGAGGATCGTCGGCACGGTCGCCCAGCCGAGCACCTGCAGGTAGGACACGCCCAGGTACTCGGCGATGATGAAGGCCGCCGCGCCCAGCGTGGGCGGGGAGAGGATCGCACCGACCCCGGCGGCGGCCAGCATGCCGCCGGCCCGCTCGGCGGGGTATCCGGCGCGGCGCAGGATCGGCCAGGTGACCGCCCCGATGCTGACCGTGGTGGCCGCCCCTGAGCCGGAGACGGTGCCGAGCAGGAAGCCCGAGGCGACCGCGGTCCGTCCGGCGGCGGTACGGGACCGACGGAACGCGGCTGCGGAGAGCTCCACGAAGAATCGCCCGGCCCCGGAGAGGTCCAGCACCGCCCCGTAGATGGTGAAGAGCACGATGTACGATGCGGCCACGTCCAGTGGGGTGCCGTAGAAGCCGCTGTCGGAGTTGTAGAAAGCGTCGATGAGCTGGCCGAAGTCGAGCCCGGCGTGCGCCACGGCCCAGGACTGCGGCAGCAGCCCGCCGTAGTAGCCGTAGGCCAGGAAGAGCAGGCAGACGGCGGGGAGAATCCAGCCGGTGGTACGCCGGCATGCCTCCAGCAGCAGGAGCATCAGCACGGTGCCCATGGCCACGTCCAGCGGCACCAGCAGGCCCTGCCGGTCGAGGAACGCGTCGTACCCGCCGCCGCCCGCGCCCAAGGCCACCGGTAGCACCGGGTAGAGGCAGCTCAGCAGCGCGGCGAGGGCCAGCAGCCAGTCGACCGGGGTGGGCACCCCACGCCGCGCCGGCTCGTCCTCCTTGCCCGCCGGGCCGATCGCGTCGCCGGTCGCAGCCGCCGGGTCGTCGGCCGCCGGGGCGGTCGCCCGCCGCCGCAGCCGCATCCCGGACGGGTACGCCAGGAACACCATCGGCAGGATGCCGGTCAGGAAAATGATCAGGTAGTACTTGCTGCCCTGGGAGAGCGGAAAGAACACCTGCCAGAGGGCGAGCAGTGCGACGGCGACCGTGACGCCGGTGAACAGCAGCCCCACCGGCCCGGACAGGACGCGTCCCGGCTTTTCGTCCTCGAACTGGGCGGCGAGTTCCCGGGCGTCGTGGTGGGTGGCGACTGGACGATCGTCGGCCCGCGCCGGCTCGCCGGCCGCGCCGTCGTCGGGCGGGAGCGAGACGGGTTCGTTGCCCACCTCGGACGCGGAGTCCCGCGCTCCGGCGGGCAGGGGGGCCGGCGCGGGGCCGTCGGAGGGGCGAACGGGCGACACGAGGGGGCACGATACGCGAATCTCGTACACTATGGGAACCATTGTCGGACGTGATTGCGCCAAGTGACGGCCGACAATTACCCAGCGCATGTTGGTTGACCCTGGCGCAGGGTGCGGCTTTACGTTCCTCGACATGGAACGTGGTGGTTGTGGGGGGCTGGTACCGGTCGAGGATGCGCCGAGGCACCCGTACCTGGAGTCTGCGCCCGCGTGCTGGCGGGTGTACGGGGAACTCACCGCCCGCCTGCTGATGCTGGGCCCGGCCGTGGCGCAACCGTCTCACGTCGATTGCTTCGCGACCCAGCACACGGGAGGCGCCGCCAGCGACCGGCGTCAGCGTTCCTCGATCCGGTGCACCTGGTTGATCGCTGCGGTGCGACGAGGTGCTGGGTGGTGGAGCGCACCCTGCCCGGCTCAACCTCTGTCGCCTGCTGGCCCGCGACCACGAACGCCGTCCCGCCGCCTCCGAAGCCTCATCTCAACCGTTGACCAGCGCGGCCCCAGGACTCACCCGGACTTCGTGGAGCCCGCTGGACGCCGCATCTCGAACAGGATGCTGTCGTGGCCTGCCCCGTCAGGCCGGGTTCCCACGCGAACCGCACCGACCTTCTCCAGTGCTCGTTGGGAACGCCGATTGTCTGGGCCGACGAGAAACACGACACGCTCGACGAAGCGGAACGCGTGTCCCAGCATGAGGGCTTTGAGCTGGCCGTTCGCCGGGCCACCCCAGTACGACCTGGCGAGAAACGTCCACCCGATCTCGACTTCGCTGCGTCGCTGATCGTAACCGTGGAATCGGGACGACCCGATGATGTCGCCCGTCGCCGAGGTGACCGCCAGAGCACCGTCGGATGCCAGGGACTCCGCGAAAAACCGCGTGAAGACGTCGTAGCGGTACCGATCCTTGACGGGATGCTGAGCCCAGATCAAAGGGTCACGAGCAACCTGATAGAGCTCATCGAAGTCTGCCGAGCGCAAGGGCCTGACGCCAACGAGACCCTGGCAGAGCACGGGCTGCAGATCGAACGGCATGGTCGAGCATATCGAGGATCAGGTCGACGGACCGCCCATGGGAGGGCAGCCGCCCACGGCCGGACGAGTCGCGCCAACCGTCGGAACATCACCTCACACGCGTCGGCCGAGGCTGGGACTCCTGGTCCGTGGGGACCTGCCGCCTGTCGATCATCTGGCGCTTTCCCCCGAGGGGGGCACGAGCCGGACGGCCGCACGGGCTTCAGCACACAACGGAGGCGGAGCTTCACCATGAGTATTTCCTTGGCGCCGTCGGTGGGCCCGACCAGCCCCGGCATCCACCGGACGGACGATGTCTGACAGGCTATTCGGAGCTTCTGCCATGGCCGATGCGGCAGTACGACCTCGTCGAATCGGGTAGGGAGAGGCGACGGACGCGGCCGCGCGGGGACGGCCTGACGCACAGCGAAAGGAGCCCGACCCATTGCTTTTCCACGGCGCAACCGCTCGTAACCTCGGCTACCAGCCCGCCCTGGACGGCGTCCGTGCCTTGGCGATCATCGGCGTGCTGCTGCTGCACCTCAACCTCTGGGGTGCCGTGCCACCTGTGACCCCCGGCGGTCACCTGGGCGTCGCCATGTTCTTCGTGCTCTCCGGGTACCTGATCACGACGCTGCTGATGGACGAGCACACCCGGACCGACACGGTGGACATGCCCGCGTTCTACGCGCGCCGGGCCGCCCGCTTGCTGCCAGCGCTGCTGCTGCTGCTCGTGGTCCACGCCCTCGTCTGGGGTACGCAGCAGCCGTCCTGGACCGTCGCCCTCCAGATCGCCGTGGGGCTGTTCTACCTCACGAGCCTGGTACACCCGGTGATCTTCGACGCCGGTGGACTCGGCTGGACCTGGTCGCTCTCCGTCGAGGAGCACTTCTACCTGTTCTGGCCCGCGGCGCTGCGGCGCGCGCTCGTCGAGCCGCGGGGGCGGACCATCGCCATGTGGTGCTGCGGGGCGGTGATCGCCGTCGCCGTCACGCTGCGCGCGCTGCTGAACGACTCCACCACCTGGCACGACTTCGTCTACTACTCGACGCCCGCACGGATGGACGCGCTGGCCGTCGGGTGCCTGGCGGCGCTCGCCACACACGGTCGCCGGCTGGCCGTCCCGGTACCGCTGACCTGGGCCGCGTTCGGCTTCCTGGTGCTCTGCTACTTCGTGCCGGCCTTCCGCATCGGCACGACCGTGATGAACCTGGTCGGGCTGCCTCTGCTGTCGGTAGCGACCGTGGTGCTCATCCTCGGCCTCGTCGCGCGGCCTGACCGCGGGCCCGCGCGACTGCTCGCGGCCCGGCCCCTCGTGCACATCGGCAAAATCTCCTACGGGCTCTACCTGTGGAACCTTCTGGCCGGCCAGAGCATGCGGATGATGTTCGGTGAATCGCGGACCGGTTGGCTCGGGACGATCCTCGGTCTCGCGCTGACCGTCGTGGCGGTCGAACTGTCGTACTGGTGCCTGGAGCGCCCTGTGCTGCGGTGGACCCGCCACCGGCTCGCGGCGCGGCGGCAGCCGGCGCACCGAGTAGTCGTACCGAGGCAGCTCCCGGCAGACCGGCGGACGCCGCGACCGGCCGGCGAGCCCGCGACGATCGGTGCCGGCCGGTCCTAGGGCGCCGAAGTCACGGTGGTGGTGCTGACGCGGTGGCCGCGGGCGTTGAGCTCGGTGAACAGCTGCGTGGCGTTCGTGACGCCGGCATTGAGGCGCTGGTGCAGGTGGTCGAGGTGGTCGGAGGACGCTGGGCCGGCCGCTGTGGGCTTGGCCAGGAGCTCGTCGACGGTGACGGCGCGGGCGAAGCGGCGGACGGTGCCGCGGGCCAGGCCGAGTCGCCAGGTGATCTCCCGGATGCCGTGTTCCTCGGTGATCAGAGGCCTGGACCTGCTGGTAGCCGACATGGTTGCGGGCGCCGAGCGTCAAGGCGATGGGCTGATAGTGGTGC